>DAOTWI010000147.1:0-2700 GCA_034436075.1 Roseiflexus sp. | reverse complement strand
CATCACCGGCATCTGCAAGTCCATCATCACCAGGTCCACCGGATGGCGCGCCACAAAATCGAGCGCAGCGGCGCCGTCGCCAGCCTCGCCAGCAACCTCGATGCCCGGTTCACGCGCCAGCACCGCCGCAAGCCCGGCGCGCGCCAGTTCGTGATCGTCCACGATCAGGACACGCGCAGATGGCGACGAACTTCGAGCAGTCGGGGGGAGTGTCATGGCGCCTTACCCTTCATAGGGCGAGAACATCGCCCATCTGTGTGACCAGCCTCAATCAATCCGCATTCGCGTCCTATGATCAGACGCTCACAGGTTGAAAAGGATTGCAATCTTTGTCCCACCACCAGGATGGCTCTGAATGTCGAGCGTCCCTCCAAGCAACGCCGCGCGCTCCCGCATGCCCGCCAGCCCGAAGCGCCCTGCGGCAATCTGCTGCAGATCGAAGCCGCGCCCGTCATCGGCGATCTCCAGCCGCACGCGCGATCCCTCGCGCGCCAGCGTCACCTGCACCCGGCAGCGCCCGGCATGCCGTCGAATGTTCTGGAGCGCCTCCTGCGCCACGCGAAACAGCGCCAGCTCGATGTCGTTCGGCAACGAACCGACATCCATCATACAGGTTGTCACCTGCCATCCGTCGCGTTGCAACGCCATTGCTTCCCGGTGAACCGCTTCCGGCAGACGGTGCGTATCGAGGGCTGCGGGCGCTGTTCCGGCGATCACCCGGCGCACCTCATCAGCAGCGCATTGGATCAACTCCATCGCCCGTTCAAGCGCAGCGCGCGACTCAGGCGACCGCGGGCGATAGGCGCCCGCCAGCGCCTGCAGGTGCAGGCAGGCAGCCGAGATTTGCTGCGCTACCCCATCATGCAATTCGCGGGCAACCCGGCGCTGCTCAGTGCGGCGCGCGTCGGACACCAAGCGCCGCAACACATGAATTTCCGCTTCGCGCTCGGCGAGCAGGAGCAACAACTGTTCACGCTCTCTGCGCCATTGTTCGGATGCAGTGTGCGCCCGATCGAACGAAGGCGCTGCGCGTCGTCTGGTTTCAGGAGTGATCGTTGTGATGGAATGTGTCATGGTTGTGCTGTGTTGTTGTGCTCGAATAAACCACGCTGCAATCATACTCTAACAACACAGCGCGCATGGTTGCAGAATGTATGCTAAAGATCATCAAAAACCAGTTGTTTATGGCAATACATAGTAGATGTTCTTTTTACTATGCTTTTTCGTACATCCGTCATCAAACTGCAAGAATACTGACTTCACAGCGCCAACAGCGAGAGCGCCGCCAGGTTCGCTGGCGGCGCTCTTCCACTGCGCATCCCATGCAACTGTCGCCGTATGAGAGAATCTATCCCCTCCCCTCATACACCGCAACCACAATCAGCCGCCGTGCGTTCGTCTGCCGTTCGGGAATCCAGTCGCCGCTGCACGTGATCAGCGTGGCAATCGTCCGGTCGCTGGGCGCCATCACGAGCACATCGTCCGGCGCGGTTTCGTAAACCGTTTGCACACGATAGCGATGCGTGGCGGATACCGTCTGCACCAGGATTTCATCGCCGCGCTTCAATTCGTGCAGGCGCTCGAAAGTGGCATAGGGTCCGCCAGCGTGTCCGGTCAGCACCATGTTGCCAGGCGCGCCGGGGAAAGCCGTGCCAAACATCCATCCGACGCCGCGAAACTCTGGCAGGTGATCGACATCCGCCAGCGTCACGGGCCAGTCGATGCTGATCCGCGGAATGATCAGGCGCTCCGGCGGTAGCAGGAAGGGTTCCGGCGTCGGTGAAACAGGTGTTGCCGGCGCATCCTGCGGATCAGTCGCGGCAACCGGTGTGGCGGCAACCGTCGGGCTAGGCTGGGTCAACGAGATGCGCTGACCTTCGCCAGTAACCAGCACGCGCTCGGTGGAAGGATTGAGCCGTTCCTGGTCACGCAGCATATTCATCCAGACCAGATACGCTGCGCCAATGCCCAGCAGAATAAGCGCAACCGCAGCAACGACGGTCAGGAACGGGCGATAGTAGGATGCTGGGAGCCTGCGCATACGGTTTCTTCTCCTTGTGTCAGGTGAACCTTCAACAGGTTCGCCTCCTATTGGCCGGCGTCAGGCGGATTGGACGTGTTCGGCAATTCGGTAATGATGCGCGTGCCGCGCCCGGCGTTCGTCACAATAACGGGTGATCCATTGCCTGTACCGGGTGCGTGATACTCGCCTTTGACCGCCAGCGGCACGCTGGCAATCGTCATCAAACCGTCCCACCCCGGCATCAGGGTGATGCGCTGCACCGGCAGCCGGTCGAGGCTGACATTGGGATAGTTGAAGGAGGTCAATTCGATCGTGACGCTTCCATCGATCGAGACGAGTTCGACCCCTTCGCCATCAACTTCTTTGAGTTTGCCATCGAGCATGCCGCGGAAGGTCCACCAGACGGCGCCGCTGCCGTCCAGGGCGCGACGAATTACATAAGCGCCGGTAAGGCGACGCCCGGCAGCGTCGATATCCGCCAGCACCGTCAACGGTTCGGTTGGCGGAAGCGTCGCCGTTGTGGGAGATTCCTGCGCCGACACGCGACTCAACGAGAGAACGAGCGCCAGCAGCAGGAGCGTGCGCATGACGATCCCGTGCTTCATACATTCCTCCGAAACAGATTCATCCAGCGCGCGCCGCCGCGCCGCTGAGGTTGCCGCTCGACCGCCGCCGCC
>DAOTWI010000146.1:0-8210 GCA_034436075.1 Roseiflexus sp. | reverse complement strand
ACCTGCCGATAGACCGCAGCAACGAATGCGGCGCTGCCGGGCGCCTCATCGAGCAACCGCAACAACTGGCAGGTCGCCTCGCCGGGGTTGAGCGGCGCGCGGCGGGGCCAGCGCAGATCGATCAGCCGGGACAGCCATGCATCGGCGTGCAGCGAATCCTGCCAGAGATGGCGACCCAGCAGGCATTTCAACTCCCACCCAGGCAGTTCAGCCAGTTTTCCGGCTGCAATGCGCATCAACTGCGCCTCGACATAGTGGTAACGCGCCACCAGGCGGGCGGTCTGCGCCACATCAAACGCGCCATCGAGCCGGTAACCGGCGTAGATGTCGTACATCACAGGCTCCTTCCTGAAAACGCAACACGGCGCATAGCGCCTACCAATCAGCCACGGAACCGTCGGGATGGAAATAGCGCTGCACCAGTTCGGGTTGCCACGGGTGACGCGCCGCTTCGCGCTCATTCACCTCGATGCCCAGTCCGGGACGTGAGGGCGTGGCAATATATCCATCTCGAACATCGTGCTCCGAGTCGACCACATCGTAGCGCCAGGGCACATCGTTGCTGATTGCCTCCTGGATCACCCAGTTTGGCGTAGCGGCGGCAAAATGAACAGCAGCCGCGGTTGCGATCGGTCCGTTCGGGTTATGCGGCGCAACCGCCATCGAGTACGCTTCAGCGATGGCAGCGATCTTGCGCGCCTCCCACAGACCGCCGCAGTGCGACAGATCGGGCTGAAGAATATGGCAGGCGCGCCGCTCGAACACCTCGCGGAATTGATGCCGTCCCACCAGGCGTTCGCCCGTGGCGATGGGAATGTTCGATACGCGGGTGACCTGCGCCGTAGCCTCAATGTCTTCGCTGGGGCATGGCTCCTCGAAAAAGAGCAACCCATACGGCTCAAAGGCGCGGCAGTAGCGTAACGCCATCGCCGGAGACGTGCAGCGGGCGTGGAGATCGACCATCAGATCGACGCTCTCGCCGACTGCATCCCGCACAGCGCGCACCAGACTTTCGGCGTAGCGCACCGGGCGCATGCCTTCAACCGGTTCGGTGCGCGGCACCGCCATGAACTTGAGCGCCGTATACCCCTGTTCTTTGACCGCCAGCGCGCGCTCAGCAAACATCTGCGGATCGGTCGTCTCGTACATCTGCTCCATCTTGCCGCCGCCGAGATGGTTGTACACCCGGATGCGATCGCGCACCCGACCGCCGAGCAACTCATAGACCGGAACGTTCAACCACTTGCCTTTGATATCCCAAAGCGCCTGCTCGATGCCGCTGATGGCGGTCATCCCTTCGATGCCCGCACGCCAGAAATACTGGCGCGTCATGATCTGATACAGGTGTTCGATACGCCGCGGGTCTTCACCGATGATCAGGCGGCTGACATCTTCAACGGCGCCGGCCACGCCTTTGGTCTTCCATTCGAGCGTCGCTTCGCCCCAGCCATAGAGACCGTCCTGATCGGTTTCAACCTTAACGAAGACCCAGTTGCGCATGCGCGCATGCACAACGAGGGTCGAGACGCGGGTAATTTTCATGCAGGTACTCCGTTGAGGGTCATCAATGCGGTTCCACGCGACAGTGCGAGATAGTCAGAGTTTCATCCGCGGATCGAGCCAGTCGCGCAACCCATCGCCGAGCAGGTTCGCGCCCAAGACAATGAGCGCAATGGCTGCACCAGGAAAGAAGCCAATCCACCACGCAAGGCGAATGAATTGCCGCCCATCAGCAAGGATCAAGCCCCATTCCGGCGTTGGCGCCTGCGGTCCCATGCCAATGAAACTCAGAGAAGCGCCGGTGAGGATCGCGCCAGCAATGCCCATCGAGGACATCACAATCAACGGCGCAATGGTATTGGGCAGAATATGCCGCGCCAGAATGCGCCTGTCGCTCAATCCGAGCACACGCGCCGCTTCGACGAAGCTATACTCCCTGAGCGACAACACGATGCCGCGCACCATGCGGGCATAGTATGGAATCCACGCGATGCCAATGGCAATCATAATGTTGACCAGCCCGGGACCGAGCGCAGTCACAATCGCCAGCGCCAGCAGAATAATCGGCAGCGCGATCCAGACATCCATGATGCGCATCATGATGGCATCCAGCCAGCGCCCATAGTAACCGGCGATGAGTCCAAGCGCCGCGCCGACGCCAGCCGCAATCAGGATCGGCGTGACTCCCATCACCAGCGAGATGCGCCCGCCATACAACACGCGCGCCAGCATATCGCGCCCATACTGATCGGTGCCGAACGGATACGCCGGATTCGGCGGCTGTAACCGATCCCGGATATTCATCACCACCGGATTGCGAGTGGTGAACAACGACGGAAATGCAACGCCAAAGAGAATAAGAGCCAGCAGCACAGATCCGACCAGCAGCGAGCGATGGCGCCAGAAGGCGCGCTGCCAGCGCCGCACGCGCAGCGCGACGGAAGCGGACCTCTCGCTCGTGCGCAGCGGTTGTTGCACTGCCTGGCTCATGATGCACAACGCCTCAGGAATAGCGAATCCGCGGATCGACCACGACGTAGAAGATGTCCACTGCCAGATTCACCAGCACGTACATGGACGCCGCTACCAGCACACACCCCTGCACAACGGGAAAATCGCGGTTGATGACCGCCTGTGTCACCAGCGTGCCCAACCCCTGGCGGGCGAAGACATTTTCGATCACCACCGCGCCTCCCAGCAGCGTGCCAAACTGCATGCCGATCATCGTCATGAGCGGAAGGAGACCATTGCGCAGCGCGTGGCGCCAGAGCACCACGCGATCCAGCAACCCTTTCGCGCGCGCCGTTCGGATGTAATCGGCGGTTAAGATTTCCACCATCGTCGCGCGCGTCAGACGCACAATAATCGCCGCTTCCGCCAGCCCCAGCGCAACCGCCGGCATGATCAGGCCGCGCGCGCTGCGATCCTCGATAATCGGCAGCCATCCCAGCGTGACGGCAAACACCTGGATCATCATGAGACCCAGCCAGAATGACGGGATCGAAACGCCAAGCATCGCAAGCACGACCGCCGTCACATCCCAGAGCGTCCCGCGTTTGACGGCTGCCAGAATCCCCAGCGGCACGCCAATGACGACCGCCACTGCCATCGCCGCAATGGTCAACTGCACCGTTGCGCCGATATTCGAGGCAATCAACACTGCAACCGGCTGACCGCCGAAGAGCGACCGCCCCAGATCGCCCTGAGCCAGTCGCATCAGATACCGTCCCAACTGCACATGGAGCGGATCATTCAATCCAAGCGCCTCGCGCATCTGCTCCATCTGCTGGGCGCTCATCTTCAACTGGCCCTGCATCGCGGACACCGCATCCCCAGGGATGAGGTGCACCAGAAAGAAGGTGAGGATGACGATTCCGAACAGGATCGGAATCGTCAGCAACATCCGTTGCGCCAGATACGCGCTCATACACTCGCCCGCAGCAGGTTACTCGAAGTACGCCGGCGCAAAGTACTTGTAGAAGCCGGTGCCATCGACGATGAACCCTTTCAGATTGTTCGCGTGAGCGACATAGAAGTAGAGTTCGAAGATCGGCACCATCAGCGCATTCTCCATAATGAATCGCTGAATCTCGCGATACTTTTCCTTGCGCTTCGCTGGATCGATCTCCGTCTCGGCCTCTTTCAGCATCGCGTCCAACCTGGCGCCTTCCTCGCCTTTCAGGAAATGTCCAGACGGAAAGGTTCCGTACCCCTCCGAGTGCCAGTCACGAGTCATCTGGCTTGCCGAGGCGAAGACATCGCCCATCGCCGGAACCTGGTACTTGCCGCTGGCAATCGCCTCGGTATTCGACGGACCCTGAGTTGTGAGGACTTTTGCGTCGAAGCCGATTGCCTGAAGATTGGCTTGCAGCACATAGACCCAATCATTCCAGCCCTTGTTCTCAACGATGGTCACCTCGAGACGCTGACCATTCTTGACGCGAACGCCGTCAGGTCCGGGAAGCCAACCGGCTTCTTCGAGCAATTGCATGGCTTTTTCGGGATTGTACTCATACATCTGCTCCAGCGCCGGCTCGTACTCCGGGAAGACGCGCGACAGCGGTCCGTATGCCGGTTCGACCATGTTGAAATAGACGCTCTCAATAATGCCCTGCTTATCCGTCGCGTAGATGATCGCCTTGCGCACATTCAGATCATCAGTCGGCGCGAGGCTAGTGTTGAGGTAGTTCATCTGCGGCATGCCGGGCAACAGCACGCCGGTCACCGTAAAGCGCGGATCAGTGCGAACGCGCACGACATCCTGGAACGGCAGGAGATCGACAAAATCGACCTCGCCGGCTTCCAGCGCCGCCAGTCGGGTCTGCGCTTCGGACGAGAAGCGAAAGACCACTTCTTCAATCAGGGGAGGCCCGCTCATCTTGAACATGGGCGTGCCCCAGGTCCACTCCGGGTTGCGCACCAGGACGATCTGGCTGCCGCGCACCCACTCCTTGAACTTGAACGGACCGGTGCCAATCGGATTGAAACCGGCGTCGGCGCCGACCCGTTTCACATACGCGGCATTGCCAATCCCCATCCCCGGATCGGCCAGTTCAATCAGCAGATCAGGACGCGGCGCAGTCAGCGTCAGTTCCACCGTGGCGTCATCAAGCGCCTTTGCGCTGCCAATGACAGCCTTGAGCGAGCCGGGTCCGCTGCCGACCGGGTTATCACGGATGTACTCGAAATAGTCCGCCACGGATTGAGCGGTGAAGGGCGCGCCATCATGCCATTTCACGCCCGAAACCAGTTTGAACGTCCAGGTCTGCGCATCGTCGGAACGACTCCATTCGCGCGCCAGTCCGGGGTAGATCTGCTGACTCTGATCCATGTACACCAGGGTCTCGAAAATCTGTGCGGCGACCTGACGTTCGTTCACATTGCCTGACATCGTGATAACGTCGATGCTGGCGGGCTCAAGGTTGCCAAAGAATACCAGGCGTGATCGGGCTGTTGCTTGCGGTCGGGCATCAGCCGGCGTCGCCGGAACGGAGGTCGGCGGCGGTGCGGCGGTGCCGGCTTGCGTTGGCGCCGGAGCGCTCGGTTGCGGAGCGCCGCCGCACGCTGAGAGAATCAGTGAGCACACCAGCACGAGAACGGCGAGGAACGAGCGGAAACGCGCGAATGAAAGAGGCGGCGTCACAGCAGTCTCCTTGTTGCCAGACAGGAATCCCGGATTGCCGAGAATGATGCCGCACAGTGTGCAGCGGGCGGACAGACCTTACCGATGCATGCTTGTATACAAGTATACGTTGCACCTATTGTAGAAGAAGAGTTAAATAAAGTCAAGAGGCAGTGGGGAGGGAATGCAGGCATGATGTGTCAGGAAACGACGCTCCGGCTGCCAGCGATTGATGGAGTTTGAGAAATTAATCCGGTATTGCCCGATATAGCCCGTGAAGGCGGGCTTCGCTTCCCGTAGCCCGCGGCTTCAGCCGCCGGGCGCCCAGGGGGATAGCGGAATAATTATTCGAGCTCCATCAATCGCTCCTGGCGGGCCTGCGGCCGCCCGCCCGCCTGCGCGCCCCCCCCACCTCCCTCTCAAGGGTAGAGTTTTTCAGGAGTGAGGTGCGTTTTCCGCGTCTCGAAGCCTTTTTCTTCCTCACCCCCCGCCCCCCCTCTCCAGCAGAGCCGGAGAGGGGGATTTGAGCCATTCTGATGACCAAAAACAGGTGATGCAACGTAAGTTTGCCAGAAAAATCTACACCTGTGAGGGAGTGGGGGGCGCCTTCTGCTTGACATTCCTCCCAATTGCGGTATGATTGTATACGAACCTTACTTTGATCTGACTCATCATCAATTTTTGGTATACAGCATGCTCACACCGATTGATCACCTCGCCCTTGAGAAAGCCCCCACGTTCCGCGAAGCGGCGTACCACGCGATCAAGCAGGCGATTCTGGATGGGTCGCTGGAGCCAGGGAAACCGCTCGTCGAAGAACGTCTGGCGGAGATGCTTCAGATCAGTCGCACGCCGGTGCGCGAGGCGCTGGCTATTCTGGAACACGAAGGGTTGATCGCGCCGGTCTACCGGCGCGGCTTGTTCGTATGCAAACTCACGCGCGATCAGGTGATCGAGCTCTTCACCGCCAACGAAGCGGTCGAGCCGTTTCTGGCGCGCCGCGCGGCGTACTATGCCAGCCCTGAGCAACTGGCGGCGCTCGATACTGTCATCCGTGACGGCGAGGCGTGCGCCGAACGCAACGACATCGCCGGGTTTTTGCGCGCCGGGCGCCTCTTCCATGGCGGCGTCGGGCGCGCCGCCGGAAATCTGACGCTGGCACGGTTCGTCGAGCGCAATGAAGAGCGCGTCGATCTCTTTCTCATGGGGTATCGCAAAGCGGTTGACGTCGAGATGATGCGCACGTCCAACCGCGAGCATCGGGCGATCTATCGCGCGATTATCCAGCGCGATCCCGATGCCGCTGCGCGTCTGTCGATCTACCACCTGCAATCGGTGCGTGAGCGCTTCGCAGCGCTGGTTGGCGATGACGAGCGGGACGATGTTCTGTCCCTTGATGAGCAGACGAAGGAGCCGATTGAATGACCATCACCCGAACGAACACGACGCTGGTCGAGCAGGCGCGGCAGGTCATCCCCGGCGGCGTGAACTCCGGCAATCGCGGGCTGCCCTGGCCCATGGCGTTTGTGCGCGCCGACGGCGCATACCTGTTCGATGCCGATGAACGCCAGTATCTCGATTATCACGCTGCGTTCGGTCCGATTATTCTCGGACACAATCATCCGCAGGTGAACGCCGCCGTCATCGAAGTCATGAACCGCATCGACATTATCGGCGCAGGGGTCACCGATCTGGAAGTCGATCTCGCTGAGCGCCTCAACCGCCATATCCCCTGCGCTGAGCGCGTGTTGCTGACGAACTCCGGCTCCGAAGCGACGTATGCCGCGCTCCGCCTGGCGCGCGCCGTCACCGGGCGCAACAAGATCATCAAGTTCCAGGGAACGTACCACGGCTGGCACGATGCGGTGCTCATGAACGTCATCAGCCCGCCGGAGAAAATTGGCCAGTACGATCCGCTCTCGCTCGGCATGCTCCCCGAGGTCATTCATCAGACGATCGTGCTGCCGTTCAACGACACCGAAGCAGTCGCCGATACGCTGCAACGCCAGGGCGAGGAGATCGCCGCCATTGTCGTGGAGGTGATTCCGCACAACATTGGGTGTGTGTTGCCGCGCCTCGAGTTTCTTCAGGCGCTGCGCGACGTGACGCGCCAGTATGGCGTGGTGCTGATCTTCGATGAGGTGATCACCGGGTTTCGCCATGCCATCGGCGGGTATCAGTCGATGGTCGGCGTCACGCCCGACCTGGCGACGTTCGCCAAAGCCATGGCGAACGGGTTCCCGATTGCCGCGCTTGCAGGTCGCGCAGCGTTGATGGATCGCTTCGCTCCGGGTGGAGGCGTGCTCTTTGCCGGAACCTACAACGGGCACAGCGTCGGCGTGGCGGCGGCGCTGGCAACGATCGCGGAACTGGAGAGCGGCACAGTCCATGCCCACTGCTTTGCGCTAGCGCAGATCGCCGCCGACGGATTGGCGCAGATCGCCGCAGAACTCGGTATTCCGCTCACCGTGGCGCGCTTCGGATCGGTCTTCGTCCCCTACTTCATGGAACCCGGTCCGATCGAGACCTACACCGACCTGTTCCGCAACAACACAGCGCGCGACGTGTGGTTCCGCAAGACGATGTGCGAGCATGGCATCTTCATGATCCCGACGGCGCTCAAGCGTAACCATGTGAGCGCGGCGCACACCCGCGCCGATATTGATCGCACGCTGGAGGTCGCCCGCCAGGTGTTGCGCTCGATGCCTGCGGATCGCCATCCGTAAGTCGGTCCAGCGATCAGGCGTGCAGTGTATTTGTTATTGACATTCACCGCACTTGTATGTTAAAGTATGAAGTAATCACCCATTTGTCCGATATTGTCTGACTTTTTTCAGACAATTGTCCCTGTCTATTGCCTGGCCGCCCAGGACTGATTCTCGACAGCACTGCAACACGGGGATGGGTGTGCATTCCCGACGATCCTGCACCAGATCCGCCGCTTGAGCACCAAGGAGTGAGACGAATGAACGACAGACGCTCTGACCAGGAAGAACAGAAGGCGCGTCGATTGGATCGACGCATGTTCCTGCGCCTTGTCGCGGCAGGAGGAGGCGCGCTGGCATTGCAGGCATGCGGCGGCGCAACG
>DAOTWI010000145.1:0-3436 GCA_034436075.1 Roseiflexus sp. | reverse complement strand
TGCCTGTTGCCCGCAGGCGCCAGCCTGACCGTCGGAGTGCGCCCGATGCCGCCGGACTGCCACAGCGCCGCTGAGATGGCGCCGAAAGTCGCGCTCCTGCGCGAACGCGGCGTCGCCAGCATGGATGTGTACCATTACGGATTAATGCGATTGCACCACCTCGATTGGGTGGGAGAGGCCGTGCGGAACGCGGCGGATTGAAGGTGGGAAGGTTGAAGGTTACAGGTTACAGGTATGGGTTTCCGGCAGAGACGGTGCATTGCACCGTCTCAACGTCGCACCGTCTCAACATTGCACCGTCTCAACGTCGCACCGTCTCAACGTCGCATCGTCGCAGGTAGCGACGTTGCACCGCACCGTCGCACCGCACCGTCGCGGCGATGCACCACCGTGCGCCCTTTGGGAACGTTGCGCATCAATGCGTAGGGGCGCCCCCCGTGGGCGCCCGACAATGTTCTGTTGCTTTCTCCGTCCAGCGCACCTCGTGCGAGGAGAACACATTGGGGTTTCCAATCCACGTCGTCCGGACAGTGAACTTCGCCGATTGCCCCGGTTCCAGGTTACGCGTAGTCACAAAGGCGGTTCCACGATCCGCAAGCGTCTCAGTATCACCCACCTGACTGCGAATGGAAATCTCGACTGCCGCATCATATGCGGTTTTTGCGCCGATATTCATCACTGTGCCAGACCAGTATTTCTTCCCATCCCTGCCGACCATCTGCGTGATCTTGCTCACGATCACTGGCAGCGCCTGCGGATGCGTTTGAGTATATTGCACGCGCCTCTCACGAATGCGTAAAAGACTCCCACAGGATGCGATTGTTCCGGTGCGCAGATCAAGGTCGCAGCACGTCCAGGCGCTCCTCCACGCCTGCTTCGAGGTTCAGCAGCGAGCGATGCGTCCAACCGACCTGACCGCGCGGGTTGCGGATATAGAGCCAGGTTCCGTCGGGGGAGCGCCCGATCAGATCGACGATTTCTCCCGCGTGCACCTGATCGAGCACCGTCCCTCGAAGGTTGGGCGCTGCACGCACATTTCCGCCATTAAAGACGGTTGTTGTCAGAACTGCACGCTCGGTTGGCGTCGGCGCCGGTGAGGGGGTCGCTGTTGGTTGCTGCTTCCCATTCACGATGACTCGGGTTGGGGAGAACGTTGGGAAGACAATGCTCTCCGCAGGTGCACCGCTGATGCTTTCGGGGGATGGATCGCCGCTTTGTCGAACGGTGGGCGATGCCAGCGTTGGAGGACCTGCATTGACAAATGCTAAGAGAGCACAGGATGCGTTGAATATGGCAAGCGCCGTGAGCGCCACAAATCGCTTGCGCCAGGCATTTCGCTGTTGTGACGGATCTGCACGTAATGCAGTCGCTTCTTCGATCTTGCGTACCAGAATATCGCCGTCCCATAATTCAATCGGCAGATCGCGGACCTCTTCGTACCCTTGCCGTGTAAAAGAACTTGTGGTCACCAGCAACGCGCGATCAGCGCGCTGAATATGCAAAGCGCCAGCCAGATCGCGCACCATGGAGGGCGGCACTGCTTTGTTGTACCGTTTGCACTGGACAATATAACGTTGCCCCTGAAACTCGCCCTCCAGATCGACTCCCCGGTCGCCGCTGCCGCCACGCAATCGAAGATTGATCCATCCGAGATCTTCAACAGGAGAAGCACCCGTTCCTCGAATTCCGTAGGGGTAAGCGCATATAATTCCCGACTCAGCAAACGGCGTCGGCGCTCCCGACGCATCACAAGAATAAACATCCAGGTCAGCAAGAATACCGCTGAGCCAGCCAACACAACCACCGTCACCTGCCAGGGAAAAGCAAGTCCTGTCAATGATGGCTGAAAAATCCAGGCGCATGCCATTCCTGCGATAAGCAGCCCGCTGATAGCGCCTCCAGCATCCGATGAGCGACGATAGCGACGATGTGACATGGGACGTGTCCTCATGGATGTTCAAATACAGCGACTCTCCGCGCAGTCTACGCCGGATCAGCGCGATTCAGAATTGCAATATGATTGCAATTCGGTCTCAAACGTGCAATCCAGGTGCGGTCTGCGTCTAATAGGAAGATCAACCAGATATTGAACACGCTTGCCCGCGTTGACCATCTCGCGGTTGGCGTTGGCTTCGACAGGCTCAGGCAACGCCAACCGCAGGTGCAGGTACGATTGTCCAGGTTTTGCTTAATCTCCCTATAAGCCTTCAACCGGCGTCGCCTGTTGCACTCGCTCCGGTGTTTTGGGTACCATGCTGGCTGTGTGTTTGTGCACCTGACACTATGTTCGCCAATGGTGCATCCAGAAAGGCGGCATCATCATGAGTCCCGTTCGCGTATCCAGGATCGAAGCGGCTGTGCGAGTCGTTCTCGATTTCAATGAGGCGTTCAACCGTCACGATGTTGCGGGGATGATGCACCTGATGAGCGACGATTGCGTCTTTGAGAACACGCACCCCGCCCCCGACGGCACAGTCTATTCGGGCAAGGCGGCAGTTGCGCAATTCTGGCACGACTTCTTCCGCCAGTCGCCGCACGCCCATATCGACATCGAAGAGATTTTCGGGGTAGGGCAGCGATGCATCATGCGCTGGCGGTACACATGGGTGGATGCAGCCGGCAATGAGGGACACGTTCGCGGGGTCGATCTTTTTCAGGTGAAGCAAGGTCTCATCACCGAGAAGCTGTCCTATGTCAAAGGGTGAGACGAGAGCGAAAAAGGGCGTGCGGAGGCACAAGGAACGATCCTCTTGACGATCCTGATACGATGACGCTACCATACGCACTCTGCTGACATCAGGAGGTTGTGATGAGCGCCGACGACGGACATTCGCTCCACGTGACCATCCAGGACCTTCCATCGCTCAAGGTTGTCTGCTTCTTCTGCGATCTGCAGTTGGCGCCAGGACAGTTCAGCGATCAGATTCAGAGCGGGTTTCAACGGATCAAAGCATGGGCGTCGCAGCATGGCATTGATCTTGCGCGCTACAGGATCATTGGCATCCCTCACGTGTGCAACGAGCAACTGACAGGTTATGACTGTTGTGTGGAACTGCCAGAGGATGTCACGGCTGATGACGATTCCTTCCAGACGAACCACGTGACAGGAGGGCGCTACGCAGTTCTGTCAATCAAGAAGGACTCCACTGCTATTGGCGAGGCTATTGGGCGGTTTTTCACGGAATATGCACCAGCGCACTGTCTTGTCATCGATCCTTCGCGTTCGAGTTATGAAGTGTACGATGAGACCATCATGGAGTACCGTGTCCCGATCCTGTGACCACGTTGGGCTGGTCAAAAACAGCGCCCCAGCGCTCTTCTATGGACTTTGAATAATTATTCCGCTATCCGCCTTGTAGCCCAGCGACTGAAGTCGCGGGCTACGGGAAGCGAAGCCCGCCTGCGCGGGCTGGACGTGGCGATACCGGATTATTTC
>DAOTWI010000144.1:0-5934 GCA_034436075.1 Roseiflexus sp. | reverse complement strand
TCCTGAATCTTGCTGAAATCGCCCCGGCGGACGCTGACCCTGAGCCTGCCGATTCGTATGCACGCCAGGCGATCGCCAGCGCCGACGCCGCCAGCGATCGTCACGCTGTTGCAGGCGAACTCCGCATCCACTGCGTCGCCGCACGGCTGCGCGGCGATCTTGCGGCGGCTGAATGCTATGGTCGCCAGGCCGCCGACATGTATCGCGCCCTGCACACGCCCTACTGGATCGGCGATGCAACCTGCGACCTGGGCGATCTGGATGTGCAGCGCGACAATCTGGGGTCTGCCTGCCTGGCGTTTGCCGTCCTCGAAGCGTATCGCGCGGCATCCTCGGTGCGCGGCATCGCCAGCGCCCATGCGCGTCTCGGTCTGCTGGCAGCCCTGGAAGGAAAAAGCGCCGATGCTCTCATTCATTCCCGGCAGGCCCTGGCGCTGCTGGAGATCGGCGCTGAACTGTGGCCCGACGCTGCACCGATCAGTTACGCAACCACCTGTACCGCAGTCTATACTTTATCCGCCGGGCGATTAGCGATTCGGTTCGCACCATCTTCACCAATGGTCGGTACATGATCGAGCGTGACCCGGCTCTCTGGCACGATGTCGCCATCTTCGAGCGGTTGCTGCGCCAGGCGCAGGGAGAGGCCCCCGAGACATTGAGGATCGAGCAGCGCGCGAACCGCCGCGCGCTGCTGGAAGAGGTGCTTGCGCTCTGGCACGGCGACTTTCTGGCGGACCTCGATCCCGGCGATTGGTCCGTCCTGCACCGCGAAGAGCTACGCCTGGCATACCTGCAAGGACTGCTCGATCTGGGGCGCCTCTATCTGCTGGATGCCGACTACACCCGGGCCGCCGCCACCCACCAGTGTGCGCTTGCCGAAGACCCCTTCCTCTGCGGGGATGTTTTCGCTGAGGCGACCAAAGGCAAAAGCGCATCTTCCGCTGGTGGTGCGGTAGAGGGTTGCCATACTTTGCCATCGTCTCATGCAGTGATAGCAGATGGCAAGATCAGGGCTATCAGCAATCCGAACCAGGTAACAGTAAAACTCCAACCAGGATGATCAGGCATAGACCAGTGGCGCGCCCACTGTTCCAGGACCTCTGACCAGATCGCTTAAGGCGACCTGCTGCAAGATGAGATTGGCTGTCAGCAGAATTGCCGCGAGGCTCACCAGACCGCGGCGGCTCAACCAGAAGATCTGCATCAAACAGACCGCCAGCGCCACGTAGTACGGGAGCGATGTGAGCGGATCTGGCTCGAGCAACAACGTTGACACTCCCAGGAAGAGCAGGATTGCGCTGATGAGCATGATGAAGCGCCCCTGCCGTTGCTGTGATGGTGTAGCAACGCGCCAGGGTTGTCGCCAGGCGATCCATCTGCCGAGCGCCATCACCTAGATGGAACGCACGACGAATGCCCAATCGGCCAGTTACACGGGCATTGTTTGCACCGGTAGATTGAGAAGATACCTGCTGAGAAACACCAGTCCAGCAAGAATACCGACGACTCCCCACATGATCGTGCGCCGATACGCATCCCTCGGCGCTGCCAATCGGACGGTAAATAGATCCGTGAGCCGGTATGATAACCCGTACAGCAGGGACATAGATCAGCGCCTCCTGGATAAACCCGAACCCTGCGCGCTGATTATCTGGCGCGCTCCATCAACGCCTCCTGCGGCGAACGAACAGTGTGGATATTTTCCAGCGCCACGCCCAGGTGGGTCAGCGTCATCGCCACAGACGACGAAATGCCGGTGAGCGTCACCTGGCAGCCGAGCAGACTCAGCGCCCGTGCGGTCTGGATAAGCGCCTGCGCCACCTGGGTATCGACTGCCGTCACGCCGCTGATGTCGAGGATGACTCGTTGTGCGCGTTGGGCGCTGACGTCGTTGAGCAGGCGCGCGGTGAGCGCCTGCGCACGGCGAGTGTCGATCGCACCGACGATCGGCGCGAGCAAAACGCCCTCCGCTAATGAAATGGTTGGCGTTTCCAGCGCCGAGACGAGTTCCAGCAGGCGCTGCTGTTCCACGTTGCGCTGCATCAGTTCTTCCGCCTGCGCCGCCAGGTCGCGCTCGCGCTGCTCGGCGCGTGCCCGCGCCTCCTCCGCTTCGCGCTTTGCCGCTTCGAGCCGCTGCGCATTGTCGATCGCCAGGCGGCTGAAGACCATGCCACCAATAATGAGCAGAAACGTCGTCAGTTCGAAATGGTTAACATAAGGACCGCCGCCTGCGCGCACAGCGAAGACTGCCAGGATCGCCAGCGCACTGCCTGCAATCCATGCCGGACTGGTCAGCACCAGCGCCAGTGCCGGAATAGTGTAGACGAGATGGTTGAAGTGTGATGCAAGAAATTGATCGGACGCGCCGATTGCCACCACAGCAGACAGAAAGACGATCAGCAATGGACGGGCAGGCTCCCAACCGCGCCAGTAGGCGAACCATAGACTGCCACTGATGACCAGACCTACAGTTATGATGATGGTGGTATTCCATTTTCCCTCGAATAGAGACGGGATCGAGAGTAGAAGCACAATCAATGCCAGTCCATTGAGTAATCCAAACGTCCCATGGTTGATCTGTCGTTGCGTCAGGCGGATCACGAACGTCCTCCGTTTTGACTCAATGCACTCTGCGGGTCGCTGCAGGTGCGAATATTACTGAGGCTGATGCCCAGTCCGACAATGGATTGCGCCACTTCGGGACGAATGCCGATCAGCGTCACTTCTGCGCCGAGGAGACGCGCCGCCTGCACGACGCGGATCAATCCCTGCGCGACATGACTGTCCACAATTGGCACGCCAGTGATGTCGAGCAGCAGACGGCGGGCGCGGGTCGCCGCCAGCCGTTCCAGCGCCTGCTCCTGTACCTGGAGCAACCGGTCGCTGTCGAGCGCGCCAACCAGCGGCATCACCAGCGTATCACGGCTGACCGGCAGCACCGGGACGCTCAGTTCACGAATGGCTTCCTGCTGGCGCTGAATGACCGCCAGGTGCTCAAGCGTCTGCTGGTGCGTCGCTTCGAGCGCATCACGCGCCTGTTTCATCTCCCCGTAATGCGTCTCCAGATCGCTGGTTTGCTGCCGGATCGTCGCAGCCATGCGGTTGAACGTCTGTTGCAGGGCGCCAATCTCATCGTTGCTCGTGACCGGCAATTCACCCTCCAGACGCCCTTCTGCGAGAAGTCCTGCGGCATTTGTGAGTGATCGCAGCGGTCGCACAATGCGTCGTTCGATCAGCCACAACGCGCCGGCGGTCAGCGCAACCATCGCTGCCAGTGCGACTGCAATGCCGCCAAATGTCAGCATGACATCGTCGGCTATATACTGGCGGGCAACGTTGCGGATATCTGCCAGATGTGCATTTGCCCGCTCTGTAAACGCCTCGCGTTGCTCTTCGATCGTCTCGATCTCGTCATAGATCGCTTCGCGCTGTTCGTCAGTCAGCACGTCTGGATCGGTCGGCAACAGGTTGTGCAGGCGCTGCGCAGCGTTCAGAAGCGCCTCCGCCTCTCGTGCGATGCGTGCGTGCTCTTGTTGTTCAGCAGCATGTTGAAGATCGTGGTAGATCTCTTCTCCGTGCTGAGGAGTCGCTGCTAGTTCCTCCAGGCGCTCGAGCAGTTCAGCGCTTTCGTCGTACTCCTCGCGCGCACCGATCTGCACATACGACTGCGACTCGGTCAGGAATTGCTGAAGCGTGAGGTTGAAGGCTGCAACGGTCTGAACATCGTTGATGATTGTCTGATTCAGATCATCGGCGACGTTCTGGATTTCGATCACAGTGAAGATCAGATTGATCGCCAGAACACCAAGAATGATCAGATACCCGGCTGCGATCACGGTAGTTTTGCGGGTCAGATTCCACGGCGCTTTCGTTTCCTCCTGGGAGCGTGCATGGCTGATTGGCGGAAACAAACCTGCGAATCGACGGCGCCGCAGGTAATACGCTCACGTCAAGGATATATACATATGACGTGTTGTGAGTATATACAGCGGATAGCACCAGCGTGTTACCAACCATTCAGGTATGACTGCCGCCTCTGGGAGCGCGGGTGACGCGCCTGGCAGTGACGAGTGATGAGTGACAGGCTCCAGGGCTTCCACGTTCTGAGCCAGGGCTTATGAACATTTACCAAATAATTCGGCATTCGTGCTGCGCCCGGCGGCTGATGGACGTTGAACAATTATTCCGCTATCCGCCTTGCAGCCCGGCGACTAAAGTCGCGGGCTACGGGTGCGAAGCCCGCCTGCGCGGGCTGGACGTGGCGATACCGGATTATTTTCTCAAAAACCATAAGCCCTGGCCAGGATCGTGCAAGCCCCTCCAGGGCTTCCACGTTCTGAGCTATCCGCCTCCCCGCCCGGCGGCTGATTGGTCTGTAAAGCAAGTTTTCCGGTGAGGGTCCAGGCATGCATGGTCAGGCGGCCCCCCTGCCCCCCCTGCAAGCGGGGGGGCAGGGTCGATTTCAATCGCTGGCATCCGTAGCGTCGTTTTCCGACAAATCGCGCCTGCACCCGCGGCATTCTGCGTATTTGACAGGAAAAGGCTCTTGTCCTACGCTATGAGTCGCTCACCTGCAACGGCATCTTCGCTATGGCGCTAACTCAACGCTCGCTCACAACCCGTTTCCTGGAAGGCGCTGCTGCGCTCGCCGCCACAACCTGGCCCCTGGCGGCGCGGTTGCTGCCGGAACGCCTGGAGTTTGACGATACGCCGTCGATCTGGCATGCTGAAACGCCGGACTATCAGCCGCGCCCGCCGCTCAAAGGCGTTATCAGCGCCGATCTGGCGATTATCGGCGGCGGCTTCACCGGCGTTAGCACGGCATACCACGTAGCGAGGCGGTTCCCGCAACGTCGTATTGTGCTGCTCGAAGCCACATCGCTGGCGAATGGCGCCAGCGGGCGCAACGGCGGTCTGGCGCTCAACTGGATCAATGGCATTGGTACAGACGATCCCAATCTGACCCGCAAAGTCTATGGCCTGACGAGCGCCGGGTTATGTGCGATACGCACCCTGATCGAACGCCATCATCTGCCGGTGAATTGCCGCTTCGATGGCACATTGACGCTGCATACCAGCCCGGAGCGCGCCGAGGCGGCGCATGCCGAAGCGGAATATCTCCAAGGACTGGGGATTCCAGTTCGCTTTCTGCACGCTGGTGACCTGCGATCACACTTCGATGCGCATGGCGTCTACGGCGCAACGCTTGAACCAGACACGGGACAGATCAATGGCGCGCAGTTTGTGCGCGGGTTGCGCCCGATCCTTGAGGAGCGCGGCGTTGCCATCTACGAGCAGACGCCAGTGCTCCGCCTTCGGACTGGTCGCATCATCCGCCTGACGACGCCGCAAGGGGAGGTGCATGCGCCTGCGGTCGTGCTGGCGACCAATGGCTACACCAGTAAACTGGGGTTGTTCCGCGATGCGCTGTTTCCGCTCCATTCGAGCGTCTTCGCCACCGCGCCGCTCACCCCGGAGCAACAACAGAACCTGGGCTGGCGGGCGTTTGCCGGGTTCGCCGATGACCTGGATCGCATTTCGTATGGGGCGTTGACGCGCACGGGGCATCTGGTGTTCGGCGGCGGCAGCAATCAGGCATACGCCTATCTCTTCAACAATCGCACCCGCCTGCCCGCGGAGAGCGCGCTTGCCCGGAAGTCACAGGCGGCAATCGCGCAAACGCTGGCAGGGTACTTTCCATCCGCCTCAACCCTGCCGATCGCCCACCGCTGGAGCGGCGTGCTGGGTATTACGCTGAACCGCCAGCCGCTGTGGGGACGGTGGGGCGAGTACCGGAACATGTATTATGCGCTGGGATACTCCGGTCACGGAATCACGCTCGCCAATCTGGCTGGCGAGTTCATTGCCGACCTGTATGGCGGGGATGATAGCCGCTGGCGCTGGTTGCCGTTCTATGAACGTCGCTACCCGCCG
>DAOTWI010000143.1:0-2529 GCA_034436075.1 Roseiflexus sp. | reverse complement strand
CCCCCGCACCCAGGCGCCGTCGGGGAGGCGCTCCGCCGCAGCGCCGATCCGCTGCAACGCCTCGTCGAGCGTGGCTGCATCGTCGAGCTGAACATTGCGACGCGCCAGCGCATGCGCAATCAAATGGACGTGCGCATCGGTCAGTGCTGGAATGAGGGCGCGACCATTGAGGTTAATCCCCTCGGCGCGTCCGGTGACCGCAGCGCGCACCTTCCCTTCGCTACCGACGGCGATAATGCGCCCGTCGCGGATTGCGACCGCCTGCGCGCGCGGGTGGGCAGGGTCGAGGGTATAGACAGGACCGTTGTAGAGAATAATGGGATCGCTCATGATCATGTTCCAACCAGCGCCGGAGCGCATACGGATGAGGCATCGACATGATGAGCATGGTACGGATAGAGTGCAGAGTTGTCAATGATCAAGAGGATGAAGACAGGGCATGTGCAATGGAGTTTGAATAATTATTCCGCTATCCGCCTTGCAGCCCGGCGACTGAAGTCGCGGGCTCCGGGAAGCGAAGCCCGCCTGCGCGGGCTGGACGAGGCAATACCCGATCATTTTCTCAAAAACCATCAAAGTCGGGAGGCGGTACGAGCAGATCGTGATTGGGGAGACTGGCGCATCGTAGCGGTCGTGGAACCGGGCGAAAGAGCGGAACATCCGCTGGTGCAGGACTTTATCCTCCTGCACCTGGTGTTCCAGGTGGATGATGAAGGTCGTCGGCTGGTTGCGGAGAGCACGCCTGTACGACGAGGTCCGCTTCAAGCGGGTCAGACGTTGCGGGTTGGGAGCAATCCTTTCAAAGAAGCGCACACACAGGTGCAAAGGCATACCGATGCCACACCTGAACTTCGTTGATGATGGCTCATCTTCTTCATTTGCAGAGTATTCAGGTGAGAAGCACACGGATCGCTACGGATTCGTCACCTTCCATCACCCACTGATCCGCACCCATCCGTTCGTTACGCTTTACAACAACGACAGCGCCCTTGACAGATTCGCGGAGGAGACTATAATGTAAGAGTTTACATTAGGCTGTAAACACAGCGCATCGCCGCCTGACGAGACCTGGTTTGTGCAAGGAACGCTCATGGCAGCGGAGACCATCTATGATGTCGCCAAACTTGCAGGGGTGAGCATCGCCACCGTCTCACGCGTGCTCAACGCCCCTGACCGGGTTTCCGAGGAGACGCGGACGCTGGTGCTCAACGCGATCGATGCGCTGGGCTTTGTCCCGAAGTTCGAGGCGCGCACCCGCGCCCGGAAGCAGATTGGGCGAATCGGGGTGCTCACTCCCCATTTCACGGCCGACTCTTTTGTCGATCGTCTCCGTGGCATCGGCGCAGCGCTTGCGGGCTTGCCGTATGAGCTGGTCGTCTACGACGTCACCACACCGGCGCAACGCGATGGTTACCTCACCGTCCTGGCTCTGACCCGGCAGGTCGATGGTCTGATAACCATCGGGTTGCCGTTCGACGAGACCATGGCCTCCCGGCTGCGGAAGCACCAGATGGCGATCGTCCAGATCGGCACCCTGGCGCAGCCCTTCAGCCATCAGTTTGATCGGATTGTGACTGACGATGAGAAAGCGGGGCGGATGGCCGCCGATTACCTGCTTGCGCGCGGTCACCGGCGGGTCGGCTTTGTGGGCGCCAGTGTTCAGGCGAATGTCGAACCAGACTTTGGCACCTCAAATCTGGATGGCTTCCGCCAGGCGCTCGCCCTCAACGGCGTGCCGCTGCCCAATGCCTATGTCAGCCTGGCTGCCTTTGGCCTTGAGCAGGCGCGGCAGCAGGCTTACCGGCTTCTCGATCTGCCCAACCCGCCGACGGCGATCTATGCGGCGAGCGATACTCAGGCAATCGGTGTGATCAGCGCCGCTCGCGAGCGCGGGCTGAAGATTCCGGACGACCTCGCAGTGATCGGGTTCGACGATATCGAGATCGCCGAGTTTATCGGACTCACCACCGTCGCCCAGCCGCTGAAAGAAGCCGGTCGGCTTGCCGTCGAGCTCTTGTTGCGGCAGTTGGGCGAGCAGCCGCCGGCTGCCCAGCAGATCGAGATGCCGCTGACGATCAAGCAGCGGGTGACCGCCTGAGCCTGGCGATACGCGCCGTTGCCTGGCAGCATGGCGCGTATTGCCAGGCGCTGCCAGAGTGCCAGTGTGGAGTCGTACGGAACGCCTTTCACGATGAAGAAAAAGCTTCGGCGGACGGTCAGTGCAACGACAATGCGGATTGCCTGCTGACTCAGGGATGCGGCTGGTAGGGCGACCAGCAAGGAGGTAATGCTCAGCGGCATGGTAGGAGGTATTGATGGGGTGATATTGCTGCGGAACCGCACCTTTACTCCACCGAACGGTAGACGATCAGTCCGGATGTGATCCACAACAATCAGGAGAACGAACTCATGCGACATCGGCAGGTTTCACTGGCAACGTTTGCCATCCTTATCGCTCTTGTCCTCTCCGCCTGTGGCGCGCAGGCGCCCTCGAACACCGGCGGAGCGACCGCACCCGCCGCGGCGCCG
>DAOTWI010000142.1:0-2431 GCA_034436075.1 Roseiflexus sp. | reverse complement strand
GGCGGCGGGAGACGCATGTGCGCCGCCGATGCCTCTGGCGGCGTCAGCATCACCGGCGCGCGCGGGGAATGTGACCGTCGCCATAGTGGAGGTTACCGCATCAGTGTGCGCAGATATGCGATCAAATCCGCCATCTGCTGGTCGCTCAGGGCGCGCCCCGGCATCAGGCCGATTTGCCCCTGGTTGGTGGTGCGAATGAAGGCGGCAACGTTCTCTTCGGTGCGCGGCGCGCCGTTGGGGAGCAAGCCGCCATAATCCACCCCCGGCGGGTAGACCGGTCCTTCCGGTTGCAGCACGCCCGCCATCCCCGTCCCAACCCGAAATTCAGTATTGGTCGCATGGCAGGCGCTGCACCCGGCACGCTCGAAGACGATCTGCCCGCGCGCTGCATCGCCAGCGATTGGACTGCTGGCAGGCGCGTCGGGGGGCCTGCCGAGCGTATTCGCCGCCAGCAAGAGCGCCCCGAGCACCAGCGCCACACCGATTGCCATGCGGATCAATGGTTGCATGCCACTACTGCGCCCGCGCCTGCCGTCGCAACGCGATCAGGCTCAATGCGACCGCGCCAACGCCAGCCCATCCCCAGGCAGCGGAGTGCTTGCCGCGCCGTGCAGCGCGCACTCCCTTTGCTGTCTCCGGGATCGTCTTCAGTCGTTCCTTCGCCTCCGCTTTGCGCCGCGCAAACAACTCCGGATCAGCGCGCAATTCCTCAGCCAGCCGGCGTTTGTGCATGATCTGCTCTTCGGTGACATACTCCTCGAAGGAACGCAGCGGCGCCAGGCGGTACCCGTGTTTGCGGAAGAGACGGTAGATCTCCTTGACGCGCTCAGGTGTAATATTCCGCCCCAGCGTGTAATCCTCAAAGCGCCCTTCCATCGCCAGCAGCGACGTTTCCGCCAGACAGGCGTAGACCGTCTTTGGCGGCAGACCGATATCGTACCCGATCTCGACATCGCCGGGGATCAGCACCTCGCCGCTCTCGATCACCAGCACATCGGGGCGGAGCGCCGCCTCCGCCGGGTTGATGTCCGGCGGACGCGCCACGTCGCAGATGATCGCGCCCGGCTTGCACTCCGTCACGTCCAGCACCCGCTGCCCGAAGGCGGATGTGGCGGTGATGATCAGGTCACACTCGCCCGCCAGGCTATTGGCGTGGGTCGAGATGACCACCCGCGCTCCCGGCGTTTCGCGTTCGATCAGACGCTTGAGGTCGATCAGTTTCTCGGGTTCGATCGAAATCAGCACGACATCTTTGGTCGCCTGCGCCGCCAGCCGCGCACAGGCGGAGCCGATCGAGCCGGTCGCGCCGATGACCATAATTCGCCCTTGGCTCAGATCATGATACCCCATCATGCGCGCTGCGATCTTGGCAGTCTCGAGGGTTGCAGCAACGGTCAGGCTGTTGCCGCTCGTAATGGCGATATCCGCTTCATTGGCGACGGTGATGCCCGCATCGCCAACGACGCTGGTGAAGGCGCCCAGACCCATGATGCGCGCGCCAAGCCGTTCGGCGAGGTGCGCCGCCTGGTTGAGCAGGTTGTAGGTGAAGCGCGGGCTGTGCTTCATCATCTGGCGCGGCGTCGCACCAAGCGAAATCAGGTAGCCCTCGATGCGCTGCCCGGTCGTCGGCGAACGACCGCCGGTGATCTTGCCGACGTAGACCGGCGGCACGTAGGCGGCGGCGGCTTCGACGATCGTATCGGGAACATAGCGCGTCCAGTAGAACGGCGGGTACGCGTGAATGAACCGGACGCTCAAGGGATGGATGACGAAGGCGAACTTGTTGATGCCAGCCGCTTCCGGTTGCAGCGTCATAACGGCGGGCGCCCAATCCAGGTTCGCCAGCAGGTCGAGGTAGGTGTCCTCCGTGAGCGGCGCCTGCGGGTCGGGACGGAGCGCCGCCAGCAGCGCTTCAATGGTTGCCGCAGAATGACGCGCGATCTCGCCTTTGCCGCTGAGCGACGGCATGAGCGTGATCAGCGTTTCGACGCCGCGTTCGCGCAGATCGGCGATGTCGTCATCACTGGCTGATTCGACAATGACCATCTTCCGATCCAGCCGTTCCGGCGCAAACCGCCGGATGGCGGCGATATTCCCTGCCAGAATGTCCGCCCAGATAAAACTGCCCGGGTGGTGCGGCGCGCCAGTGCTGCCGGCAAGCGTCTCGAACGACGCATCCTTGAGCGCCTCGAGGGTCGGCGCCGCCGCCTGATCGAGGGTTTGCGCACTGCCCACGCCCGGAGCATCGGGCAGACCGAAGAAGATCTGCGGATCGGCGAAGCGCAGCGCCGAACTCCGGCGCGCCAGCGCCTGCGCCAATCCTTCGTGATTGACGCCAGGAACGAACAGCGCCCGCTTCTGGTTGAAGATCAGCGGATGGGCGCGCTCGGCAAGGATGATGCCCCAGCGTTCGAGCTCCGGGCGCACGCCG
>DAOTWI010000141.1:0-1941 GCA_034436075.1 Roseiflexus sp. | reverse complement strand
GCCTGACAATTCATGCCTGGACTCACAAACAATTTCCCTCTTGACATTGAGCCGAAATCTACTACAATACCATTCTGGCGCGTGTGCGCCAGAAAGTATCCGTGCTCTCCGGCAAAAACCTGCGCAGTGGTGCGCTGCGGTTTTTGGAGCGCCATCACAAGTGTTGTTCATCACCCGATGAACCGATGGACCCGGCAGAGCGTTCAGGAATGATGTATGGACGGCAAAGCCAACTTATCCTGCTGCGACCTGTCGCGCCTGGAGCAGATGCGCTCTCTGGCGTGCGGTGCGGCGCGTGCCGTTCTGGATCGTCCCCTCTGACGAACCTCTCAAGGATGCGCCCCCGCACTGCCTGAGTGCGGGGGTTTTGTATGCCCATTGGTCTGCCGGGCGAGTCTGGTCGCGTCTTCTGGACTCGTTTCGCTGGCGGTATGCCAGCCTCGTGCAGATGAAGGAGGTTCACTCCAATTGAATGGGCAGACCTACGTCACCGCGTTCACCGACCGTTATGGCGTCGGCCCCGAAGGACAAATCAACGATTTTATCAGCCGCCGTGGCGACCGGTTGCTGCTGGCGGATCAAATAGACCTGAATGCGATGGCAGCGCGCTATGGCGCGCCACTCGAGGTTGCCTATTGCCCGCAGATCACGACGCAGATCGAGCGTATGCGCGCGTGGGCGGAAATGGCGCGCGCCCACAGCGGGTATGCCGGCGACTTCATCTACGCCTATGCGACGAAAGCCAATTTTGCGGAAGAAGTCGTGCGCACCGCCATCAGTTCCGGTGCGCATTACGAAACCTCCGCAGCCGCTGATGTCGCGATTGCGCACTATCTCTGGCAGCAGGGAGTCCTGCCGCCGGATCGGTTCATCTTTTGCAACGGCTCGAAGGACCACGCCTATATCGCGGCAATCGTGACGTTGCGCCACGCAGGATTCACGCGCGTTGTGCCGGTCATCGACGATCTCGATGAACTCGAGACGCTGCTGGCGACATGCCGCGAACCGTTGCTCCTCGGCGTCCGTGAGCGCCACGCTCCCGCAGATGTCGATGTCGCCCATCCCGGTGGTGAGCGGTTTGGCCTGACGCCGGACGAAATTGCGCATGTGGTCGAACGGCTGCGCCATACGCCGCACCGCCTGGTGATGTATCATGCCATGGTGGGGAGCCAGATCGAGGACCCTGCGCGCTGGAATGAGCGTCTGGCGCGCTCTGCGGAGACGTATGCCCGCCTGCGGCAGCGCACGCCGTCGCTGGGGCTGTTCAACTTTGGCGGCGGGATGCCGACATCCGCCTACTCGCTCGATTTCCGTTTCGACTACACGGGCTTCCTCGAGCGCCTGATGACCACGCTGGCGTCAGTGTGCGACGCCCACGACATTCCGCAGCCGGCGCTGGTCGGTGAGTTTGGGCGCTATACGGTGGCATCGCACAACGTGTTCATTATGGACGTCGGCAGAGTCAAGCGCGGTCAGGGAGATGCGCCGGATTGGGCGCTGCTCAACGGCAGTCTGATGGTCGCATTGCCTGATAGCCTGATCGTGCCGGGGCAGGAATTCATCATTCTGCCGCTCGATGGCTGGGATCGTCCGGTGCGTCCGGTGCGGCTGGCGGGACGGTTGACGTGCGATAGCGACGACTTCTTTCCGCGACCGGGGTCGCCGCCGTTGCTGTTGCCCGAACCGTATCCCGGACAGAGGATCGCGTTCTTCGGCGTCGGCGCCTACCAGCAGATGATCGCCGGTCGCGGCGGGGCGCACCACTGCCTGACGCCGGAGATGCGGCGGATCATTATCGAGCGGGACGAGGATGCGCTGGTGGTGCGCGAGATCGCGCCACAGAACCTGGGGCAGATTATGGGGTTGCTGGGGTATGCCCGCGAGACGCTGGAACTGCCCGCGCCTCAGCCGGAGCGTGTCCCGGTGGAGCGCCGTGCGCCG
>DAOTWI010000140.1:0-2594 GCA_034436075.1 Roseiflexus sp. | reverse complement strand
TCCGCGTAGGCGGACGGTCGGCCGCAGGCCTATCAGGAGCGATTTCAATCGCTGGCAGCCGGAGCGTCGTTTCATGACAACTCGTGCCTGCACCCCTGCGTTGCTGGCATAGTACCATACCGGACAATGCGTTTCAATCCGCTCGATGACGTCCCCTCACCGGCAGATCCGTAAGAATCCGTTGCATCCGTGTTCCCCTGACGGCGCCGACTCTGCACACATGCTCCAGGTATGGTACGATACGCTTTAGAAGAAACCACGCACCACGTCTGAACTCAGGGAGCGAACGCATGTCCGGCAGGCTTGCCCGCCGTGTGGCGGGCTTTGGCACGACGATCTTTACCGAGATGAGTGCGCTGGCGCTGGAGCGCGGCGCGATTAACCTGGGGCAGGGATTTCCCGATTTTCCGGGTCCGGCATTCGTGAAGGAAGCCGCCGCAGCAGCAATCAGCGCCGATGTCAACCAGTACGCGCCGATGCCTGGCTTGCCCCGCCTGCGGCAGGCGGTCGCTGCGCAGTGGGAACGCGACTACGGGCGCGCAGTGGACTGGCAGCGCGAAGTGACGATCACCAGCGGCGCCACGGAGGCGCTCTGTGATGCGATGCTGGCGCTCATCGATCCAGGGGATGGGGTCGTGATTTTCGAGCCAGCATATGACGCTTATGTGCCCGATATCACGCTGGCAGGCGGTACGCCGCTACCGGTGCGCCTCTACCCGCCGGATGCCGGTCATGCGGCGTGGTGGTTCGACCCGGCGGAACTGCGCGCCGCCTTTGCACGCAAACCGGCGCTCGTTGTTCTCAACACGCCGCACAATCCAACCGGCAAAGTCTTTACCCGCGCCGAACTAGACTTCATCGCCAGTCTCTGTCAGGAGTACAACGCCATCGCTCTCACCGACGAAGTGTACGACCGGCTGGTGTTCGACGGCGCCGTGCACATTCCGCTGGCGACGCTTCCCGGTATGTGGGAGCGGACACTCACGCTCAACAGCGCCGGAAAGACCTTTAGCGTCACCGGCTGGAAGATTGGCTATGCCGTTGGACCGGCGCACCTGAACCATGCCCTGCGTCAGGCGCATCAGTGGGTCACTTTCGCCACCTCGTCGCCGTTGCAGGACGCGATCGCCACCGCGCTGGAACAGGCGTCGATCAATGGCTACTACCACGACCTGTTGCACGACTATGGCGAGCGACGGGCGCGACTGGAACAGGCGCTCGCAACGGCCGGACTGCCGGCGCTGCCGGTGGAAGGCGCCTACTTCATCTCCGCCGACATCAGCGCCATCGGCTGGACCGACGACCGCGCCTTCTGCCGCTGGTTGACGACCGACGTCGGTGTGGCGGCGATCCCCACGTCAGTGTTCTACCGTGATCCGGCGGGCGCGCCCCGCCTGGCGCGCTTCTGCTTCGCCAAGCGTCTCGAGACGATCGACGCGGCGGCGGAGCGCCTGGCTGCGTTACGCAGCCGCGTGTAGATATGCCGCGAACTGGCAGAAAACGCTGATGTGAAACAGTAAAACAATCATGAACGTCTAACCAACTGTCAGGAACGAGCACAGGAGGAGATGCGTATGCGCGTTGTGCGCATTCTGATACTGACAACGGATGCAGGAAGTGGACATCGCAGCGCGGCGCAGGCGATTGAAGCGGCGTTGCTGCACACCTACCGTCACGGCGTACAGGTTGCGATCGCCAATCCGCTGCACGAGCCGTCGAGCCCATCATTGTTCCGTCATGCAGAAGCATTCTACCTGTCGACCATGCACCACGCGCCGGAGCGGTATGATCGCGCGCACACCCTCACCGATGCCGCGGCATATGCTGCGTTGCTGCGCCGTGCGATGCGCCTGGCGATTGGCGATGCGCTGCACCGCATGCTGGTGCGTCACGCGCCGGATATTGTGATCAGCGTCTACCCGCTCTTTACCGCGCTGGTTGCCGATGCCTATCGCAACGCGCGCGGTCGCCCCGGGTTGGTCACGGTCGTCACCGATCTAGGGCATGTTCATCACACGTGGTTCTCTCCGGTCGATGATCTGTGCATCGTCCCGAATGCGCAGGTGCGCACGCGCGCATTGAGTTGCGGGCTGAGCCCGCAGCAGGTGCACATTGTGGGAATCCCGGTGCATCCCCGCTTTGCAGCGCAGCGCGCTGCCCCCGAGAGTGTGCGGCGCGATCTAGGATGGCGCACCGATCTGGTGACCGTGCTGATCTCCGGCGGCGGCGCGGGGGTGGGTCCGCTGGCGGAACTGGCGATCGCCGCCGATGAGTCGTGTCGGAATCTCCAGATCGCAGTGATCGCTGGTCGCAACAGTGATCTGGCTGCGCGCCTGCGCGCGCGCGACTGGAAGAATCCAGCGCATATTTACGGTTTTGTGCCGCTGGCGGATATGATGTATGCGGCGGACATCATTGCAACCAAGGCGGGCGGGTTGAGCGTCAGCGAGGCGCTGGCAGTCGGGCGGCCGCTCCTGATCTATGGCGCCGCGCCAGGGCAGGAAGCGGGCAACCTGGAGTATGTCGTGCGACGCGGCGCTGCGCAGTACACGCCGGATGCCCGGCGCTTCGTCGCTGCCCTTCAACGCTGGATC
>DAOTWI010000139.1:0-3552 GCA_034436075.1 Roseiflexus sp. | reverse complement strand
GTCTGGTGTATGCACAGCGTCAGGCGGGGCGGTTTGTCAATCGCACGCTGATCGTCGGCGCCAATCCCGAAGGGCTCGCGATCGTCGAACAGTTGCGATTGGCAAAAACCTGTGGTATGCGCATCATCGGGTTCGTCGATGATTACCTGCCGGTGGGCAGTGAACCGATCCCGGGCGTGCCGGTGTTGAGCACGTCCGCTGCGTTTGCTGCGCAGATCCGGCAGCACGATATCGATACCGTCATTGTTGCCAATACGGCGATGATGCGGGAACAGTTGATCTCGCTCTACAGCACCCTCGATACCTTCCAGGATGTTGAAGTGCGCTTGGCGTCGGGTCTGTTCGAGCTCTTGACGACCGGCGTGCGCGTTCGTGAAGAAGGGTTCGTTCCGCTGCTGGTGCTCAACAAAACGCGTATCACCGGCGTGCACTTGATTGCCAAGACGGTGCTCGATTACACGCTGGCTGCCACGGCGCTGGCGGCGCTCATCCCCTTCTTCCTCGTCGTCGCTTACCTGATCAAGCGCGACTCGCCCGGTCCGGTCATCTACCGGCGACGGGTCGTGGGTCAGGGGCGCCGTGAGTTCGATGCCTTCAAACTGCGAACGATGCACATTAATGGTGATCGGTTGCTGACGCCCGAACAGAAGCGCGAACTCGAAGAACACGGCAAGTTGAAGGACGACCCGCGCGTGACCAGGATTGGCGCTTTTTTGCGCAAGTACAGCCTCGATGAGTTGCCGCAGCTGATTAATGTGTTGCGCGGCGAAATGAGCCTGATCGGTCCGCGCATGATCACGCGCCAGGAATTGGAAAAGTTTGGCAAATGGCAGCATAACCTTTCCACGGTGAAACCTGGACTGACCGGCTTGTGGCAGGTGAGCGGCCGCAGCGATCTCTCCTACGAAGAGCGTGTGCGTCTGGATATGCACTACATCCGTAACCACACGATCTGGCTCGACCTGCACATCCTGTTCCAGACGATACCGGCGATGCTGACCGGTCGTGGAGCCTACTGAACAAGGAGCGACGCCATGACAAAAATCCTCCGTGCAGCGCTGATCGGCGCGGGCATTATGGGTCTCAACCACGCGCGCGTCTATTCCGAAATGGACGATGTCGAACTGGTCGCGGTCGCCGATATCGAACCGAAGACGGTTGCACGGCTGGTGCAACGGTTCCGGGTGCGCGGCTACACCGATTACCGTGAATTGCTCGAACGTGAACAACTCGATATGGTCTCCGTCGTGGTGCCAACGGAGCATCACTACGCGGTCGTCCGCGACACCCTGCGCGCCGGGATTGCAACCCTGGTGGAAAAGCCGATTGCCGCCACCGTCGCACAGGGTGCAGAGTTGATCTCGCTGGCGCATGAGACCGGCGTGCTGCTTACGGTTGGTCACATCGAACGGTTCAACCCGGCGATCATCGCATTGAAAGGGCAACTCGATCACGGCGCTCTGGGGCGCGTCTACCAGATCGCATCGCGCCGCATCGGTCCGTTCCCCACCCGCATCAAAGATGTCGGCGTCGTTGTTGACCTGGCGACGCACGATCTCGATATCATGCATTACCTGACCGACTCGATCGTCGTCAAACTGCATGCTGAGATCGGGCGGCGCCTGCACACCGCGCACGAAGACCTGCTCTCGGCAGTGCTGCGCTTCGAAAATGACGTGATCGGCATGCTCGACATCAACTGGCTCTCGCCCAACAAAGTGCGCGAACTGTCAGTCATCGGCGAGCGGGGGATGTTCGTCGCCAACTACATCACGCAGGACCTGACGCTTTACGAGAATGATATGGCGCCTTACGGAGCGGAATGGCCGCAGGCGGCGGCGATGGGCGTCACCGAGGGGCGCGTGATCCGCTTCAAAGTCAACAAGAAGGAGCCGCTGCGCGCCGAGCTCGAAGCCTTTGCCGCCGCAGTGCGGTGCGGCGGTATGGCGCCGGTGCGCCCGGAAGACGCGCTGCTGGCGCTCATGGTCGCGCAGAAACTGGTTGAATCCGGCGCGTATGGCGAAACCCTGTGCGCGGTCGATGATCACGGCGAGGTCTGGGAACCGCTCCAGCCGCGCCGCCGCCAGCTCGCCGAACTCGAGGTAGGTGCATTGGCGTAGATCAGGGTCAAGTTTCATTGCAACCGGCGAAGCGGCGCACTGCGCCGCTTCTTTTTACCTTCGTCCCTGTATTGGCAGAGCAGCGGCGAACGGTGTCAGAGGACAGATTCGTCGTCAAGCGAATGTCGCTTCTACTTTACGGCGGAGAGCCGGTGCATCGGATGAAACGGTTGTGGCGAGTGCCTGGAGGATGGCATCATCAAGAATCCCTTGACGCCGGATGTGCGAGAATGTATATTTTTCCACAAGGTAGCCGCTACAACCCTGACAGCCTCTCCATTGTTCCCGCTAGGTGATCGAAAAATGCTGGCAGGGTTTAATTTCCTCACTGCGGTGCTCACTGATGAATCATGTTGTGGCAGCACGCGCAATGGATAGATATCAGACAAGTGGATAGCCGTTCCGCGTCAAACAGGCCAGATCGGCGAACACAGAGCGTCTTAACGCCGCTGATCCCTCCGTCTGACATCGTACAGGCGACAATAGGCGGATAAACGTATGAAACCTCTTTGGAAAAAAAAGCATCATTATCATTCTTACTTCGCTTATCGGGGTATTGACCAATTTAGCCACTGGAAGTCTTCCTCCCATTGTTGAACCCTATCTCTGGCTTGCGTGGATTCCTCTGGTTATAACTGTTATAATGATGATCATATTAGAGGTGGCTCAGGGCCGCAAACTACGCATTTTCATCTCGTACGAAAGATCGGATCTGCCGCGAGTGCGCTAACTCTATGAGAACTTGAGGTCTCGAGATTTTGATCCCTGGTTTGATGAGAACCGCCTGATGCCGGTTCAACATCGTGATCGTGCAATTGCTGATGCGATTCAAAGTAGTGACGCCTTTATTGCTTGTTTGTCTCACAATGCTGTAAGTGCGTATGGGGTTCTAAACAATCAAATGAAAAAGCAGTTAAGTATTGCAATGAAATTTTATAAGTATGAATCCTCACAGTATGACGACTCACAGAGCATTAGAGGGATGACTTCTCCTGAAGAGGCTATTGATGAGTTATTTGATTTTTTGAATGGAAGATATTCGCTCCCTGAACCTTCAGAGAGAGATGATCCGTCAGAAGATTGCATAATTTCGATTCGATTGGACGATGTATTTTCAGAGAGAGACGATCTGTCTGAAAATCGCATAATTCCGGTTCGATTAGACGATTGTAGTATTCCGATATCGCTTAAGGAATATCAACAAGTTAATCTGTTTGAAGAGACGGGTTTCGGTAAGCTTGTGGCGTCTCTGAGTCAATTGAATAAGTATCCGGAAAATCTGGGGAAGAAAAGGTTGTATGGTCCCTTGCGGCTTTTCGGTGTTTTTCTGGTAATTATATTTCTGGTTTCGATCTTTATTAACTATTGTTGCTAGTTTTGTTGAAATCTGTGTGCTGGCATAGACCGTGTCGATGAGCAAAAAGACCATGTC
>DAOTWI010000138.1:0-5325 GCA_034436075.1 Roseiflexus sp. | reverse complement strand
CGCCGCCGATGCCGCGCGCAGGGCATTCGACCGCCTGCGGCAGGCTGCGCTGGCAGGCGACGATCGTGCCGTTCCTCTGGACGCCGTTCAGCAGATGCTGCGCGGATTCCGGGCAGCGCCGCTCAGTCCGGCGGAGCAGAAGCGGCGCACCGGGCAGATGCTGCGATTCCTGCAACTCGTGCCGCTTGAGTATGAGCGTGGCGTGCGCAACGGTCAGGTGACGATCGATCTCGAAATCCGCGAAGCGATCACGTTCCACGCTGGCGCTTTCGCCGCCTTTACCGATCTGCGCGATCTGCTGGAGCAGCGTGATGCCGTGTTGACAGAACGCGTCGCTGTACAGTTCGACACCCTTGGCGCGATGCTCGCTAATGCCGGCAACCGCAGCGCCGTCGCCAACCCGGAAGCAGTGAGAACCTCCACGACAGCCCTGCTTGCCGATCTCGCCGCGCTCCTGCCGCAAGAATGGCAGAAACAGGACAGCGGCGCCGATTTCGATGTCATTCGCACGGCGCTCGACCAGATGGAGCAGGCGGTTCGGGCTGGCGAGTACGAACTGGCGGAGTCGGCGCGCCTGGAAGCCTACGCGATTATGGAGATCGGTCCTGAAGTGAAACTGATCGCGTTTGCGCCGCAGTATAAGCCGATCATCGAAGGGTATTTCTGGTACGGTCAGGGAGAGCGCAAAGGTCTGGCGTATCTGATCGAGCAACGCGCTGCGCCTGCGGACATTGCCGCCACGCGCGCTGCGCTCGATCAGGCGCTGGCGGAAGCCGAACAAACGCTGGCGGGCAAGAATGCGCCAGGCGCCATTGCGACCAATGCGGCAGTCATTGTCTTTCGTGAAGGACTGGAAGCCGTTCTCATCCTGGCATCGTTGATGGGCAGTCTCAAGGTCGGCGCTCAGCGTCGTTTTCGCATACCACTCTGGATCGGCACGGCGCTGGCGCTTGGCGCTACCGTCGTGACCTGGGTGCTGGCTCAGGGGGCGCTGATGGCGATGGCGCGCTTCGGCGAAACGCTGGAGGCGATTGTGTCACTGATCGCCATTGCGGTGCTGCTGCTGATTACGAACTGGTTCTTCCACGATGTTTACTGGAAGGACTGGATGGCAAACTTCCATCAGCAGAAAAAGCGCATTCTCAGCGGTCAGGCGGGGCAGTGGCTTGGTCTGATCACGCTCGGCTTCGCCAGCATCTACCGTGAAGGGTTTGAGACCGTGCTGTTTTTGCAGGCGTTGACCCTCGAAGGCAATCTGACGGTGGTCTTCGCTGGCGTGACGATTGGACTGCTGCTTACGCTGCTGATCGGACTGGCAGTGTTCGTTATGCAGGCGAAACTGCCGCACAAAAAGATGTTGATCGTCACCGGCGTGCTCATCGGCGCCGTGCTGCTCCAGATGGTCGGCAACACAGTCAATGTGTTGCAGGTGATCGGCTGGCTGCCGATCCATCCGATCCGCTGGCTGGAGTTGCCGTACTGGACGGGGTTCTGGTTCGGATTGTATCCGACGTGGGAAGGCATTGGGTTCCAGGCGGCGGCGACGATCTTCGTGATCGGCAGTTACTATCTGGCGGAATACATGCAGCGGCGCGAGCGCCGGATGGCGCTGGCTGCAGGCGCTGCGTCGAATCCCGTTCGCAAACCATGAGGAGAGAACAATGCCCGGCGCAACACCAGTCGATTGGATCACACTCCTGCAGATCGCGCTTGCGCTGGGCATTCTTTCGTTGTGCTGCTGGCTTATCGGCGTGACTGCCGCTGCCCGCATCCAGGCGCGCCGTCGGCATCGCCCAATATCGCATCGCGCGCCTGACCATCAATCAGCGCCATCACGCGCCCCTGGAAGCCTGCAACAGTCGCGCCCCAGGGCAACGGAAGACTTACCGTAAAGGAGGTGCGCTATGCTGCCCATCGTCTCCATACCGCGCAACGGTCGCCTGAAGGCGATTGTGAACCGATTGCTCGACGAGGAAATCGAGCGACTCTACGCCGATCAACCGGAGAGCAACATGTCATTGCCGCTGCCTGCGCGTGCAGCGATCGTCGAGATTGTGACCCGCACCGTGGAACGTTTGAAGTGGGAAACGCGCCCGTCGCCAGCAGACGAGCCGGTGATGCGCTGCCACGATGATTCACGTTGATGGCTCTGTGAGCATGGCGGATAATGGAACGCGGATGTGCATGGATTGAGACGGATTCATACGGATAAGATTTCAGGAGATTTCGTCGTGTCCGAAGAAAAGACGACATACCTGCCCGGCGCACATCTGGACATCGCCAAGATGCCCGGACACTGGCTGCTGGCGCGGATGGGCAAGCGCGTCCTGCGTCTAGGCGGTCTCGAGTTGACTCGGAAGATGCTCGATGCACTGGCAATCGACGCAGCCGATCAGGTCGTCGAGTTTGCGCCGGGGCTGGGCGTGACAGCGCGCCTGACGCTTGCCCGGCAGCCAGCATCGTACACCGCCATTGAGCGCGGCGAAGCCGCTGCAGCGAGCGTTCGCTCATTCCTGACCAACGCGCGCTACCGCTGTCTGGTGGGGAGCGCCGAGGAAACCGGCCTGGAAGACGCATCGGCGACGGTCGTCTACGGCGAGGCGATGCTCACCATGCACACGCCGGGGCAGAAGGCGCGGATTGTCCGTGAGGCGTATCGCATTCTGCAACCTGGCGGACGCTACGGCATCCATGAATTAGGATTGACTCCTGATGACCTGAGTGAAGCGACAAAAGACGCCATTCTGCGCGATCTCTCCGCAGCGATCCATGTCGGCGCCCGCCCGCTGACCTCTTCGGAATGACGCGCTGTTCTGGAAACTGAAGGGTTTCAGGTGCGCGCCGGGTTCACTGCGCCGATGCACTTGCTGGCGCCGAAGCGTATGATCCAGGACGAAGGGCTGGGACGGGCGTTGCGCATTTTCTTCAACATGCTCGGCACGCCAGCGGCTCGCCAGCGCATCCTGGCAATGCGGCGCGTCTTTCGCACCTACCAGGATCATCTGATGGCTATCTCACTCATAGCGGTCAAACCGGAGGACCTATGAACGCCACAACATTTCTCGACCTGGCGGAACAAGTGACTATTCCTGAAGACGGCACGATCAGCCGCACTCTGTACCAGGACGACCGGTTGAAAGTCGTTCTGTTCGGCTTCGCCGCCGGGCAGGAACTGTCGGAGCACACGGCATCGATGCCAGCGATCATGCACTTCATTCAGGGTGAGGCGCGAGTGACGCTGGGGAACGACGCCATCGACGCCCGTCCGAACACGTGGGTGCGTATGCCAGCGCACCTGCCGCACAGTATTCATGCCAATACGCCGGTGGTCATGCTGTTGCTGCTGCTGAGAGAAGGAAAAAGTTGATTTCCCGATGCTCTATCTTTCCGTTCTCACACTCCACAACCTGATGCGCTGGGTGACGCTGATCGCTGCGATCTGGGCGTTGTACCGCGCCTATCGCGGCTGGCTCGGTGCGCACCCGTGGACCCCAGACGACCAGCGCGCCGGGCGCTGGTTTGCGCTGGCGCTCTCGCTGCAACTGCTGATCGGCGGGGTCTTCTACTGCCTGCCAGAATCAGTGGCGCAACTGGCATGGACGAACCTGGATGCGGTGATGCGTGAACCATCGCTGCGCTTTTTTGTCATCGAACATAGCGTGCAAATGTTTGTTGCACTGAGTCTGGCGCATATGGGCAGTGCGCTGGCGCGCCGAGGGTGCAACGATGCCGATCGCCACCGGCGCGCTGCGCTGTTCTTCTCGGTCAGCCTGCTCGTTGCTTTTGCCGCCATCCCCTGGCCCTGGACGCCACACGAGCGACCGCTGCTGCGCCTGGGCTGGGAGTGGTAAGAATGCAGGAACTGGGTTTTAGCCTGTTGACCGTCGCCGCCATCGCCGTCGGCTTTACGATGGGCTGGTGATGATGCACCGCGTGCTTGGCACAAACCACGAATGACAGTATTGCTCACGGTGCTTGTCTTGCGGTCGGCGCTGGCTGAGCCTGTCGAAGCCGACGCCAACTGCGAGCAAGTACTGTGAAAACTGCCCTAGAAAAGAGAGCACGGTGATGACGATACCTGCGCCTCGGACGATCTCCGCTGATCGACGACGGACCCTGTACTTCAGTGCGCAACGCCATTTCCTGACCGTTTCGGATGATCTGCACACCACGTTCTCGCTTGACCGGGAAGGGCGATTACTCGGCGCGTTTCTCGATGGCGTCAACTACCGCCGTGGTCTGTGCGGCGATATTTTGATGAAGCGCGCTGGCTTCGCAGAAGGTAAACTGCGGCGTATGCTCACCCCGGACGAGCGCCGCCAGTTGCTCTCGCTTGTCGGCGCGCACCTTGTGACTTTTCAGGAATATGCCCGGCATGCTGCTGGGGTCGAGGTGCGCGCCTGGCTGGATCGCGCGCTGACGTGGGACGCTGCGCGTCTGGAGGCGGAACGGGAGGCGTTTTATTCGATCTACAAACCGATCAGCATTCTGCCGCCGGATCAGTATCTGTCGCTGGTGCTTCAGGCAGCCGAGGGGTGCAGCTGGAACCGCTGCACGTTCTGCACGCTCTACCGGGATCGCAAGTTCCGCATCAAATCGCCCGCCGAATTTCGGCGTCACGTTCAGCAGGTCAAAGCCTTTATCGGCGCCGGTCTCAGCATGCGTCGCTCCATCTTTCTTGGCGACGCCAATGCGCTGATCATCCCGCAGCCGCGCCTGCGCGAGTTGCTTGCCATTATTCACGATGAGTTCAGCCTTGGCGTTCCTGGCGGGATGAAAGGCGTCTATGCCTTCCTGGACATTTTTGGCGCCGAGCAGAAGACGCTCGATGAGTACCGCGAGATGCGTGATGCGCAGGTGAAGCGCGTCTATCTGGGGCTTGAAAGCGGCGATGAACAGGTCTTCCGTTTGCTGAACAAGCCTGGTTCTCCGGCAGCATGCGTCGAAGCCGTGCAGACAATCAAAGCCGCTGGCATCAATGTAGGCGTCATTCTGCTGGCAGGCGCGGGAGGCGCGCGTCTGGCTGCGGCGCATGTCACCCATTCGCTCGATGCGCTTGCGGCGATGAACCTGGACGATGGCGACCTGGTGTATGTATCGCCGCTGATTGTGTCACCCGACAGTCCGTATATGCAATCACTGCGTGAGGCGCAGAGCGAACCGCTGAATACGGTAGCCACGCGGAAGCAACTTGAGCAACTCAAATCAGGTGCAAAGAGTGTATGCAGCAGCGGAGTGAAAGTGGCGCTGTATCACCTGGAGGAGTTTATTTACTGAACAGGTCTCACTCCTGAAAGAACCGCTCGACCGGAACCGGCAGCGGGG
>DAOTWI010000137.1:0-1801 GCA_034436075.1 Roseiflexus sp. | reverse complement strand
AAAGGGGCTGGCGTTGGCTTCGACAGGCTCAGCCAACGCCGATCACGAGATTGTCCAATATCTGGTTGATCTTTCTATAAGAGAGGCGCATATGAGAATATACAGGCATTCCTTCCTGGCAATTCTACTGATCCTGGTTCTCACTATTCCGATTCTTCTCGCAACGATGCTGCGTGGTACGGAGAATGTCTCCGCCATTGCACTCCAGACGATGCAACAACCACAGGCGACATCGTCGTCGCTGCCCCTGCCGCTGATCATGCGCCCTGACCCGAATGTGAACGAGTGGCGCCAACACGCGCACGATGCGCAGCGCACTGGCTTCACGCCGCAGACCGTCCCCTACCCCTGGCGCTGGCGCTGGTCCTGGAACGGTCCCAACGCCTCCGGCGGCATCGCCAAGGTCACCACCGGCGGCTCACTGCCCCGCAACGTCCAGCCGGTCACCGGCGGCGGGCGGGTCTACATCGCTGCTGGGGTTGATGGCGTCTTCGCCCTCAGCGAAGCCACCGGGCAGCACCTCTGGCAGCGCAGCGGCATCGGCATCATCACCTCGACCGTCGCCTTTGACCACGATACCGGCGCGGTGTTCGCCGTGTCCGCAAATGGACGGCTCTACCAACTGCGCGCCCAGGACGGCGCCATCCTGGCTGAGTTCAACGCCGGGCAAACCAGCACTCTGCCGCTGCCCCCCGCTGTCCTGAGCGACCGGGTGCTCTTCTCGATGGGTAACGCAGTCTATGCCGTCGACAAGCGGACGATGCAGCAACTCTGGCGCTACGACGCGGGGGCGACCGTCGCGGTTCCGCCCGCCTACTCCTCCTCGCGCAACGTTGTGATCGTCGCCACTGAGCCGGACCTGTTCGTCCACGCGATCACCAACAGCACTGGCGCCCGGCAATGGCGCGTGCGTCCCGTTCATTCCAGCCGCAATTTCAGCGACCCGACCGAGTTCCGCTATGGCTGGCCCGTCATCGCCGACGGCGCTGGCTATGTGTTGGTCAAGGTGCGCCTGCCCTGGCAGACGCTCTGGCGCGAATGGCCCCAGACCAACAGCGGCATGCGTCAGCTGCTTACCCAGAATCCTGGCGACCAGGCGCTCTTCGTGCTCGACCTCGACGATGGGAGCAGACCGTTCATCGCCAATGTCGGGCACGGCGGCTACGGCGACAACGACTATCTGCCGATGGGTCCGCAGCCGGTCGTCAGGCGCTTCCCGGATGGCAAGGAGGTGGTCTACACGATTATCCGCGCCAAATTTGCCGCCTATGATTCGCGCTGGGACTCGCACTTCGGCGAGATGATGCTCGATAGCACGACCGTGAGCGGATTGCAGGGGGGCGACGTGCGCTTCATCGCGTTCACGTCTCCTGATAGCAACGACTCCTACCTGCTCACCGACGAGCAGCCGAACGTGACGGTGGCGGGGGATTACCTGTTTGGCGCGCACTGGGAGGCGGGCTTCGCGCGGCGCATCCTCGACCGCTCGGCGGCGCGCGGCAGTTTCGACAACCGGATTACGACCCAGCGCCTGGCGACGATCGTCACGTCGCAGGACACGACGTCGTGCCCGTTCAGCGCCTCGCACTACTGCGCCAGCGGGCTGCGCAATACGCGCGACTACGACTTCGGGTTCTACATCTACTACCGGCAGGGGGCGGTGTACGACCGCTACTGGAGCGAGTACGCGGTGTGGACGGTGAGCAACGAGAATATCTACTTCCGCAGTGCGGATGGGGCGATTGTGGCGCTGACGAGCGGCAACCCGCAGGCGAGCGCGACGTCTTCGGTCGCGGTGGCG
>DAOTWI010000136.1:0-1622 GCA_034436075.1 Roseiflexus sp. | reverse complement strand
CCCCCGCCACGACCATGATCGGCAGCGGTGCGCCGCAGGGCGGATCGCCAGTCGCCGGACCTGTGCTGATTGTTCAGGATGTCGGTCACACCTTCGAGGTCGCGCTCGGTCAACAACCGCTTTCGATTGGGCGCGCGCCCGATAACGATATTGTCATCACCTCACGTTTCGTCTCTGGTCGCCATGCGCGCATCGAACCGCACGGCGTCGCGCACCAGATTGTCGATATTGGCAGCACCAACGGTCTGCTCTTCGAGGGGAAGCGGCTCCCCGCCAATACGCCGCACGTGCTGGCAGACAGCGAGGTGTTGCGTATTGGCGACCCGGCGACCGGTAATTTCGTCACGCTGACCTACCGCAACCCGCAGGCGCCCAAAGTCGAACGAGCGGCTGAAGTCGCGCGCAGTTACCGGCTCGACCCGACCGACCCGCAGATCACCGTCGGGCGCGAAGGATGCGAGATCCTGCTCGATAACCCGCAGGTGTCGCGCAGGCATGCCGTTATTGACCGCGTGAACGGGAGGCATGTGCTGCGCGATGTGGGCAGCACGAACGGCACGTTTGTCAATGGACGCCGCATCGCCGAGCATACGCTGGTCAAAGGCGACATTATCCAGATCGGCGCGTTCAAACTGGTCTACACTGGCGAAAGCCTCGACCAGTACGACCAGCGCGGCGCGTTGCGCATCGACGCCCGCAACCTGTGGCGCGAGGTGTCGCGCAATGGCAAAACCCGCATGATCCTGAAAGACGTATCGCTCTCGATTGCGCCGCGCGAGTTCGTGGCGCTCGTCGGCGGCAGCGGCACCGGCAAGAGCACATTGCTCAACGCCCTCTCCGGTTTTGTCCAGGCAACCCACGGGAGCGTGCTGGTCAACGGCGACGATTACTACCGCAACTTCGACGCCTACCGATCCGTTCTCGGCTATGTGCCGCAGGACGACATTCTCCATCGCACGCTGCCGGTCGAGCGCGCGCTGGGATACGCCGCCGAACTGCGCCTGCCTGCCGATACGGCGCCAGCGGAGATCCGGCAGCGCATCGACCGTGTGCTCGAAGATGTCGAAATGACGCCGCACCGCGAAAAACCAATCGAAAACCTGTCGGGCGGGCAGCGCAAACGAGTCAGCATCGGCGCTGAATTGCTGGCAGACCCGTCGCTCTTCTTCCTGGACGAACCCACCTCCGGTCTCGATCCAGGGCTTGAAAAGAAGATGATGTACACTCTGCGCCGTCTGGCGGATAGTGGACGCACGATCATCCTGGTAACCCATGCAACCGCCAATATCAACGTGTGTGATCACGTTGCGTTCATGTCGGACGGGCGCATGGTCTTCTTTGGTCCGCCAGCCGAGGCGCTCAGCTTCTTTGGCGTGTCGAGCGGCGATTTTGCCGACATCTACACCCGCATCGACGGACCGGCGGACCCGAACGACCCTGAACGCTGGGCAATCGTGCAGCGCGACCTCCAGGCAGAGTATGCGGCGTGGCAGCATCATGCGCAGCAGGCGTCGGGCAACGGCAAACCGGCGATGCCAACGCTCGCCGAGTTGTGGGAAATGAAGTTCCGCGCCTCGCCACAGTTCGCCGCGTATGTGGCCGGGCGACTGGCGGAGGCGCCC
>DAOTWI010000135.1:0-12955 GCA_034436075.1 Roseiflexus sp. | reverse complement strand
GGGCGCGCCGTCTTCCAGGCGATGCGCACGCCGTCGGGTCGTTCCCTGCCGCCGGAGAAAGGACCGGCAATCTCAAGCCCGCGTGAGCGTGCGGCAGCGACATCCTCGTCGATTGCATCGGGGAGCAGGGCGAAGTCGATCAATCCTTCGCCATCGGCAGTGTGGCGCCACCAGATATGATCCGGCGCCTCGCGGCGGAAGGCGATCAACTCCAGGTAACTCCCATCGGCGAACGCCACGAGCGCATTGTGCGTCGCGCCGTCGGCATGGACGCCGCCAGGCGTCACCGTGAACCCCAGCGCCGCGTAGTCGTCCATCGCAGCGGCAAGGTCACGAACCAGAATGACAATATGATCGATGCAGGTGATCATGAAGAAGCCTTTGTGCTAGCCAAATATATCATTGACATCGAGCACGATAGCAGGAACAGTTGATGATGTGACAACCTCGCCGGGGAAATTTTTGTGCATATGCGCATGCTGACTACGCACCGGGTGCGTGTACTGCTCAACAACCTGCTGTCCGAAATCCACAATCCAGGTTTCACCGATCTGCGCCGCAGCGTACCGGGGAAGTTTCTCCGCCCGGTCATACCCGGCAGACGAGTCGGAAACCTCAATAATGAGCAGCACATCGTTCGCCTGCGGATGGGCGCAGGCATAGTTGTCGTCACGCGGGCGCAGCACGGCGATGTCGGGTTGCAGCTCAGCATACTCATTCAGTTGAACAGGACTCTGCGGGCTAATGATCGCCTGATCGCCGACCAGCGCCGTCAGGCGCTTCACCAGGCGTCGCACAATGGCGGCGTGGAGCGGACCAATCGGACTCATTGCGCGAACCTCGCCATCGATCAACTCCACCCGGTCGTCTTCGGTCAGAATGCCGCTCTCGCGCATGCGCGCAAAATCGTGGACGCTGAAGGCGTGACGAACTATCTCGACACTCATGGCATATCACCGGAAGATATCAATCACTGCAATACGCCAGCCAGGTACAACGTCGGCGCCGTCCAGCACGTCCTGCCCTCCCAACAACACAATCGTGGTGCGCGACCGATAGACAACGACCGTGCGCTGACGCGGGTTGACAATGACCACCATGCGCGTCCCTGCATCAAGCCAGTCGATGACCTTCTCCTCGACATCGGCGTACAGATCGGTGGGCGATACCATTTCGATTGCCAGATCAGGCGCGCCGGGCCAGTAGCCTCCGGTATCGCCGACTGCCGCGACACGTTCACGTTGCACGAAGGCGACATCGGCAGCCCACACCGTATCGGGATCGGTTGCCAGCAGGAACCCGGTTTCGGCGGCATACACGACGCCGAGATGATGATTGCGCACATACACGTCGAGTGGCGTGGCAATGTTCATCACCATCCGTCCATGGAACGTTCAACGGACAATGACCGGATTCGGAACCGGCTGCCCGGTCAGCGCCGCGACCAGGTTCGTCGCCGCCACCACGGCCATACGAGTGCGGGTGGCGACCGTGGCGCTGCCGATGTGCGGCGTCAGCACCACATTCGGCAACGCCAGCAACGGATGATCGGCGCCAATCGGCTCATGCTCGAACACGTCGAGACCGGCAGCCCACGGGCGACCGCGCCGCAGCGCGTCGATCAGTTCTGCTTCACGCACAACCGGACCGCGCGCGGCGTTGACGAACACCGACGTCGGCTTCATCAGGGCGAACTCGCGCGCTCCAAACATCCCGCGCGTCTCTGGCGTCAGCGGAACCATCACCACCACGATATCCGCTTCGGTGAGCAGATCATCGAGCGATGGCGCATAGCGAATGGTTGCGCCGGGGATCACGCCGATCTGCTCCTCCAATACCGGCGACGGGCGACGATTGTGGTACAGGATCGGCATGCCGAACCCGACTGCGCGCCGCGCCACTGCCGATCCGATCCGTCCTGCGCCGACAATGCCGAGCGTTGCGCCATGCACATCCTGCCCGACCATGAACATCGGCGACCAGGTCGTCCATCCCCCAGCGGCGATCAACTGATGCCCCTCGACGACCCGCCGTGACGCCGCCAGGATAAGCGCCCAGACCAGATCGGCAGTCGTTTCGGTCAATACATCAGGCGTATTGGTCAGCAACACCCCGCGCGCCGTGAGCGCCGGCAGATCGACATTATCGTAGCCGACCGCCATATTGGCGACCACCTTCAGGCGCGGCGCCGCGTCGAGCAATTCAGCGTCCACGCGGTCGGTCAGCAACGTGAGGATGCCGTCCACACCGGCGACAGCGCGCAGCAACGTCTCACGGGGCACAGGCGTCGCTTCGTCGTCCCAGAACGTGACATCGCAGGCAGCCGTGACAATCTCAACTGCCGCCGGCGGCAGACGACGCGTGAGGTAAGCGCGGGGTCTCATCATCGTGTAGCGGTGTCAATGAAACAACTTCCAGACGCAGCGTGCGGACAGGAGTGCTACAGTTGGGCAATTCGCGCTTTTCCCAGGCGCGCTTCCAGTACGCCGGATGTTGCCAGTTCGGTTGCATCTCGCGCCGCCAACCGATCGTGGTCGGCACGCCGTGGTTGGGATCGTACTCGATAGAACCGGTGCGCACACGGTGGCAGACGCAGTCCTGTTTCGAGGGGAAACACTCAGGTCCGGCTTCGAGCCGCGCACTCAACTCGAACAGCCGATCCACCGTCAGCGACGAAAGCCACGACGAGTTGCACGTATCACGCAGCACATACTGCCGGGTTCCGCGCACTTCGATCTCCTGCGCACACGTGCGCCCAGCAAAGAACGCCCGCACGACGATGTGATACGAGGTGATCGACTGCGCCTTCCAGACCTGCTGCGCCGCCTCACGACGTTCGATGTAGGTCGCCGGTATCGCTCCGCTCGCCATCAATCCGAGGCTCAAAGCGGCAAATGTCGCAACCCAGACGATACGCCAGCGGCGCGTGCGCAGCAGTAACTCTCGCATGTTTGGTTTCTCCCTGTCTGGATGGAGGGATGTATTTCGAGGGTATACTGAAAGTGTACAATAGTTGACGAGTGGTTGTCAATCTGAAAGAGGAGACGAAGATGTCCGATCCGCTGGCTGCCTTCCGTGAAGCCTATCAGGAATGGGAGCGCGCCGTCCTGCGCCCGACGCTCGAGCGTGCGCCTGAGCGCGACGCCGATTTCACGACTGTCTCTGGCGCGCCGATCAACCGCCTCTACACCCCGCTCGATCTGGAAGGAACTGACCCGCTGCACGACATTGGCTTACCGGGCGCCTATCCGTTCACCCGCGGCGTTCACCCGACCGGTTACCGCGGCAAACTCTGGACGATGCGCATGTTTGCCGGTTTCGGCAGCGCCGAGGAAACCAACGCCCGCTTCCGCTATTTGCTCGACCAGGGGCAGACCGGTCTCTCCATCGCGTTCGATATGCCGACGCTCTACGGGCGCGACACCGACGATCCGCTGGTGCCGGGCGAGTTCGGCAAATGCGGCGTGGCGGTTTCATCGCTCGCCGACATGGAGATTCTGCTCGATGGGCTGCCGCTGGACGAAATCAGCACCTCGATGACGATCAACTCCCCGGCGGCGATGATCTGGGCGATGTACCTGGTCGTAGCGGAGAAGCGCGGCATTTCGTGGAACAAACTGCGCGGCACGCTTCAGAACGACATCCTGAAGGAATACATTGCCCAGAACGAGTATATCTTCCCGCCGGAGCCGTCGATGCGCCTGGTGGTGGACACGATTGAGTTTTCCACGCGCCATGTTCCGCAGTGGAACCCGGTATCGATCAGTGGCTACCACATACGCGAAGCGGGTGCAACCGCCGTTCAGGAACTGGCGTTCACCCTTGCCGACGGGCTGGCATACGTGCAGGCGTCCATCGAACGCGGTCTGCACGTCGATGAATGTGCGCCGCGGCTCAGTTTCTTCTTCAACGCCCACAACGACCTGTTCGAGGAAGTGGCGAAATACCGGGCGGCGCGGCGCATCTGGGCGCGTGCGTTGCGCGAGCGGTTCGGCGCGCAGAACCCGCGCTCGCTCTGGCTGCGCTTCCATGCGCAGACGGCTGGCTGCTCGCTCACGGCGCAGCAACCGGAGAACAATATCGTGCGCACGGCGATTCAGGCGCTCGCCGCCATCCTTGGCGGGTGCCAGTCGCTCCACACCAATTCGCTGGACGAGGCGCTGGCGCTTCCCTCGGAAAAAGCGGTCACCATTGCGCTGCGCACCCAGCAGATCATCGCCGAGGAGAGCGGCGTCGCCAATACGGTCGATCCGCTCGGCGGCTCGTATTTCGTCGAGGCGCTGACCAACCGCATGGAAGAGGAATGCCTGGCCTATTTCCGCCGGATCGACGAACTCGGCGGCGTCATTCCCGCCATCCGTCGCGGTTTCTTCCAGTCGGAAATCGCCGATGCCGCCTACCGCTACCAGCGCGAGATCGACTCGGGGCGGCGCGGCATCATCGGGGTCAACCGGTATGCGGTGAAAACGCCGCTCGAAATCCCGATCCTGGAAATGGACCCGCACGGCGAAGCGCGGCACCTGGAACGCCTGAATCGCGTGCGCACAACCCGCGATAACGCACTCGTGCAGCAACGCCTGGCAGCGCTGCACGAAGCGGCGATGGGGCAGGAGAACCTGATGCCGCCGATCCTCGACTGCGTTCGCGCGTATGCCACCATTGGCGAAATGTGCGATGTGCTGCGCGATGTGTTTGGCGTCTATCGCGAGATGGTTGTGGTGTGATCTTTTCAGGTTGTGGCATTGTTACCTGACGGTGTGGTATACTACCCGCCGTTAGGTAACACTATGCACACCCATCGCCACGCACACGTCGTTGTTGACGACACGCTGCTCCAGGCTGACGGAAGCGCTGCCATACCGGTTGGTTCACCAGCCTGGCATGCCTGGCTGAACGACGAACAGCCCGTCTCCTTTGTGTACCGCAGCGCACGCGGCGGATTTACCGCACGCCGTGAACGTCAGCGCAACGGTTGGTACTGGTATGCTTACCGGCGCATCGGCGGAAAACTGCACAAGCGCTACCTGGGGCGCACCAGCGATCTCTCTGCCGAACGGCTACACCGCGTCGATATGGCGTTTGCAAACGGCGCGGCGTCAACACGCACCTTTCGCCTTTCCAGCGAACAGGCGCTGGCGACTGCCAGCCGGTTGCGTCCGCCGCCGCCGCGCCCTTCGCTGGTTACCCGTCCTCACCTGCTGGAGCGCCTCAATGAAGCGCTTCACACATCGCTGACCCTGCTCTCTGCTCCTGCCGGGTTCGGCAAAACGACTCTGCTGACCGCATGGTCCGCCCGTGTACCGGCGTCTACAAACGCCGCCATCGCGTGGCTCTCGCTTGATACGGTTGATGATGATCCGGTGCGCTTCTGGAGCGCCATCACCCTGGCGTTGACCACCATTCGTCCCGAGATAGGCGCTCATGCCCGCTCGTTGCTCGAGTCGCCGCAACAGCCGCCGCACACCCTGCTGGTGGATGCGCTGCTCTCGGACCTGAACGCCGTTGCGGAATCGATCGTCGTCGTGCTCGACGACTATCACCTGATGACTGCGGCAGAGGTGCATGAATCGCTGACAGCATTCATCGAACATCTGCCGCCGCACGTTCATCTCGTCATCGCCACGCGCGCCGCCCCGCCGCTGCCGCTGGCGCGTTGGCGGGTGCGCGGGCGCCTTGCCGAACTGCGCACTGCTGATCTGCGCTTCACCACCGAAGAGGCTGCCGCCTTTCTCCGTTCGACCATGGGGCTGGATCTGCCGCTCGAGGTTATTCGAGCGCTGGAAGAACGCACCGAGGGATGGGCTGCGGCGCTGCAACTCGTGGCATTGTCGATCCGCGATCGTGCAGACGTCGAAGGATTCATCCGGCGCTTCGCCGGAAGTCACCGGGCGATCGTCGATTACCTGGCGGAAGAAGTGATTGGTCGGCAACCGGATCACGTCCAGACATTCCTGCTGTATACATCGATCCTTGAGCGCATGTCGGCGGAATTGTGCCAGGCGCTGCTGACGCCGGATGAATCGGGCGAGAACGCAGCGCGATCCCAGGCGATGCTCAACTATCTGGAGCGGGCGAACCTGTTCGTGACGCCGCTGGACGAAGAGCGCCGCTGGTATCGCTACCACCATCTCTTTGCGGAAATGCTGCGTGATCGCTTGCAGCGCACCCTCCCCGAACTGGTTGCCGAATTGCATCGCCGCGCTGCGCGATGGCACCGTGATGCGGGATTTGCTGGCGCCGCCATTCATCATTTCCTTCAGGCGGGTGATACCGCGAGCGCAGCGGACGTTCTTGAAACAGTTTCCGGTACGACCCTCTGGGAACAGGGCGATGCGCAGGCAGTCCTGCGCTGGATCGCCGCGCTGCCGGAGGAAACCGTCCTGGCGCGTCCGCGTCTGGCGCTTGATCAAGTCTGGGCATTGCTGGCGAGCATTCAATTCGATGCAGCAGAAGCGCGCGCCGCCGAAATCGAACACCTCGTGTCTCGCGCAGATGCGCCGATACGTGCTCTGGTCGCTGGCGAACTGGCTGCGGTGCGTTCCGTTGCAGCGCGTGTGCGCGGAAATGTGCCGCTTGCGCTGAAGTGCGCCATGGGTGCGCTCGATCACCTGGCGCAGAGTGATCACAGTCTTGCCCGCGCTATCGCGGTGATGAATGTGGTCGAAGCGCACTTGATGCAGGGCGATCTGTCAGGTGCGGAACAGGCGTGTGATGAGTTACGCATGGCATCGCTGAGCCGCAACCCGATCATTGCCCTGATCGGGCTGTTGTCGCGTGCTGGCGTGCATCGTCATCAGGGACGGCTTGCGGATGCGCGCGCGCTGCTCAATGATGCATTGCGCCTGCTTGATCGTCGCGGCGTCGCCGAACGTCCAGTGGTTGCGCTGATTCACCTGGCGCTGGCAGACATCGCCTATGAGGAGAACCGGCTGGACGAAGCGGAATACTATGCCCGCCTGGCGATCAAACGCGCAGAACGCTGGTGGAACAACGACATCCTCATCCACAGCACAGGGCTGCTCGCGGCAATCCGGCGGGCGCAGGGCAATGAAGCCGTTGCAGCGGAACTTGCCGAACAGGTCGAGCAACTCAGCCTCGAATACCGCGTTGGATGGATTGCCAATCATGTGATGGCAGGGCGCGCCGAGCGTCTGCTGCGCACCGGCGACCGTCGCGCCGCCGAGCAGTGGGCGGCGGAGTGCGGATTGTCGCTTGCCGATGATCCGCAGCCTGCACGGTTCTTCGAATATCTTGTGCTGGCGCGTGTTGCACTGGCGCGCGGCGAGGGACGCACAACTCTGCCGTTACTCCAGCGCTTGCTCGATCAGAGCGAACAGGGGCGACATATCACCCGCATGATTGACGCCCTGAAACTCCTGGCGCTTGCCCGCCATCAGACAGGGGATGCTCCCGGCGCACATCGGGCATTGATCCGGGCGCTGCGTCTCACGGAACCCGGCAGTCTGGCGCGTACCTTCCTCGATGAGGGCGAGACGCTGGAACGGTTGCTCGCCGGGTGCGGCGCATCAATCGCACCGCAGACGCAACACGGCGACGCAGACGCTCGCCGACTGTTGGGGTATATCGATCATCTCATGGGTCTCTTTCGCAACGCCCCGGCAGGAACGGTCGCCTCCTCAGTTGCACCCCTTCCAGATCCTCTCACCACGCGTGAACTTCAGGTGCTGCGCCTGCTCGCCGCCGGGCGCACCGATCAGGAGATTGCCGCAAGCCTGGTCATTGCCGTCAGCACCGTGCGATCGCACATTAAGCGCATTTACGCCAAAATCAATGCACATAACCGCATCCAGGCTGTTGCGCGCGCCCGCGACCTGGGTATCATCAGGTGACCGGATTTCCCCATCCCTTTTCCCCTGTTTCGGGGACGCACACCACAGCGAGCAATGGCAAAATCGTTCCAGGTGAAGGCGACCGTCATGGGGATGGAATTGATGTATGTTTGCTATTGACCGCTCGCACCCTTCCTGGAAGTATCCATTTGCGCTGATCTGGATTGGTCAGGCGTTCTCGCTCTTCGGCAGCGGGCTGGCAGGCTTCGCCATTATCTGGTGGTTGACCGCCACAACCGGCTCCGCCACCGTCCTTGCCACTGCAACGCTTGCGACGCTGTTGCCTGGCATTCTGGTCGGACCGCTCGCCGGACCGTTGATCGACCGCTGGGATCGGCGCATGGTGATTATGGTCGCCGATCTGACCGGCGCGCTGGGGGCGGCTCTGCTTGCCGTTCTGTTCTGGATCGACGCGCTCACCATCTGGCACGTCTATCTCATTATGGCGCTGCGGTCGCTGGCTGGCGCATTTCACTGGCCCGCCATGCAGGCATCGATATCGCTTATGGCGCCAGAACGCCATCTGGCGCGCATCGGCGGGTTGAACCAGATGTTGCAGGGGGCGACGAACATCGCCGCGCCGCCGCTCGGCGCACTCCTGATTGCCATCTGGCCCCTGCATGGTCTGATGATGATCGACGTCGTGACGGCGCTGATCGCGGTGGCAGGCGTCAGTCTGGTGCGCTTTCCCCGTCCGCCGCGCACCGCTCATTCCAGCAGTGGCGCATCGACCGGAGTGCTGGCGGAGATGATCGCCGGGCTGCGATATATCGGGCGCTGGCCCGGGTTGATGATCGTGATGGCGATGGCAGCGTTGATTAACCTGCTCCTGACTCCAGCATTTTCGCTGTTGCCGATCCTGGCGACGAAGCATTTCGGCGGCGGCGCGCTCCAACTGGCCTGGATGAACGCCGCTGAAGGCGCCGGCATCGTGCTTGGCGGTCTGGTAATCGGCGTGTGGGGCGGTTTCGGTCGTCGTATGCACACGGTGGTGGTTGGATTGGCCGGACTGGGCATCAGCATTCTGGTGATCGGCGCTGCGCCCGCGACAGCATTCCTGCCCGCACTGGTGGCGGTGGCGGTGGTGGGCGCGATGTCGCCGGTGGTCAACGCGCCGCTCATGGCGATTGTGCAGTCGGTCGTGGCGCCGGACATGCAGGGGCGCGTCTTCACGGCGCTGGGGAGCGTGTCAATGGCGATGACACCGCTGGGGCTGATTATTGCCGGTCCGGTCGCCGATGCGTTTGGCGTGCAGGTCTGGTACGTGCTTGGCGGCAGCGTCTGCCTGCTGATGACCCTTTTTGTGATCGGCATTCCCGCTGTACGTGATCTGGAGGATCGTCCGCGCGATAGCGAGGAAAGCGCGGCTGTCAGAACAGAGAATGTGTTATCTTGATGAAGGCTCGTTCTGGCGCCTTCTCGCCTTATGCTATCCACGAAGGACACGAAGGGACACGAAGAGGTATTGCGGTGCAATGAGCGCCTGCACGGGCGCGCCCCTACGATCCGCCGCCCTGCACCCTGAGCGCAGCGGCGCCGCGCCTCTCCATGCCACCTGTAACCTTCCCACGTTCAACATTCAACGTTCAACGTTCGATGCCGCTTCTCAGTTTCTTATCAGCATCCCGCATGTCTACTGCGTGCTATAATCGAAAGGCGTCGATTGTTCGGTGCGAGTCATCATCCAGCAGCCTTCTGAGGAGATGCGCATGTCGCGCTGGAGCGCCCTCGGGAATCTGTGGTCGACCCTGCGGGAGATCGATGTCAACGCGATCCGGGACGAAGCGGAACAGCCGCTCAATATTGTCGCTGTCGGGCACGATGCGGCATTGACGGCGATAGACACGCTTGCGCACCGTGGCTCCAACCGCTATCCTCCGTCAGGCGTCACATCCCTGACGCTCCTCTCATTGCACGACGCCGCTCGATTTCCTGATCGCCTGAGCGCCGCCGATGCGCTGATCCTGGCGGTTGATGCACGGCTTGGCCTAAGTGAGCGAGATGCAGCCGCGCTGGCGCACATTGATCGCCTGCCGCATCCCACGCTGCTGATACTCCTTTTCGGAACGCGCCTGGCGCCGGGGAGCGCGCCGCTTCCCGCGTCGGTCGCCGCACGTGCTGTGACGATCCCGCATATCGACCATGCCGATGCCGCGCTGCGTTTCGCGGATGGGTTGCTCGAACGTCTGCCCGCGACGCACCATCTGGCGGCTGCGCGACGGCTGCCGGGCATCCGCGCTGTCTATGCCCGTCGCTTGATCGACTCAACCGCGATGACGAATGCTACGTATGCGCTGGCATCGAGCCTGCCGGAGCAGATCCCCATTCTGGGCATTCCGTTTGCGGTGGCGGATATTCTGGTGCTCACCAAAAATCAGGCGATCATGGTCTACCGCCTGGCGCTGGCGTATGGCGCACCGCCTGATTTTCGCCAGCGCATCGCCGAAGTGATGCCCGTCGTTGGCGGCGCCTTCGTCTGGCGCGAAATCGCTCGCACGCTGGTCGGTCTGGCGCCGGTCTGGGGAGTCGTGCCAAAAGTCAGCATCGCCTATGCTGGCACGTATGCGACCGGCGTGGCAGCCTGGCGCTGGTACGACAAGGGCGAACTGGTTCCGCGCGAGGAACTCAGGCGGATTGCCCGCGAAGCGCAGGCGATCGGTCAGGAAAAAGCCCGCGCGGTGATCGCACAGGCGCAGGCAACTCGTGAGACGGCGGGCAATGCGGTCAAAGAAGCGGCAAGCCGCATCAACAGCCTGGGCGATCAGATTCGAGAGCGTAGTCGTCACGCCCTGCGGCGTGTGCGCCATCACCTGCCAGTGCGCTTTCGCTCTGCGAAAAACGCCGATGACTCAGATCGACTGCCGGAGGAGCATTGAGCATGGAACGTTTCATTATCGAAGGCGGTCACCGTCTCAGCGGCACCATCCGACCGTCGGGCAACAAGAATGCCGCACTCCCGTTGTTCGCCGCAACCCTGTTGACCAATCATGACGTTGTGCTGCACAATATTCCGCAGATTGGCGATGTTGCCGCCATGATTGGCTTGCTGGAGCGACTCGGCGCGCGGGTTGAACGTCGCGGATCGCACAGTTGGGCGGTGCATGCTGCCGGAGTAGGCGCTGTGGAACCTGATACCGCGCTGGCGCGCAAGATTCGCGCCTCGGCGCTGCTCGCCGGTCCACTGCTGGCACGGCGCGGATATGTGACCATTCCCCGTCCTGGCGGCGACATGATTGGGCGACGGCGGCTCGACACGCACCTCAATGCGCTGCGTGATCTTGGCGCTGCGGTCGAGGTCACGCCAACCGCCTATATCCTGCGCGCCGAACGATTGCGCGGCGCCGACATCTTTCTCGACGAAATGAGCGTCACCGGCACCGAGCAGGCAATTATGGCCGCGGTGCTCGCCGAAGGCGACACCACGATCAGCAACGCTGCATCAGAACCGCATGTTCAGGACCTCTGCCATTTTCTCAATCGTCTGGGGGCGCGCATCGAAGGGATCGGCACCAACCGCCTGTGCATTCAGGGTGTGTCGTCGCTTGGAGGCGGCGAGTACACGATCGGACCAGACTTCATGGAAGTGGCGTCGTTCATTGGACTGGCAGCGGTAACCCGCAGCGCGCTGCGCATCGTCGGCGCGCGCCCCTCCGAGCACCGTATGACGCGCATCGCATTCGGGCGGCTGGGGGTCGCCTGGCGCGACGAGGGGGACGACATCATCGTGCCTGCCGAGCAGGAGTTGTGCATCCACGACGATATGCACAATGCAATCCCGAAGATCGACTCATCTCCCTGGCCCGGTTTTAACCCTGACCTGATCAGTATTGCCATTGTAGTAGCCACGCAGGCGCGCGGGACGATTCTGATCTGGGAAAAAATGTTCGAGAGCCGGCTCTTTTTCGTTGACCGGCTCATCGGGATGGGGGCGCGGATTGTGCTGTGCGATCCTCACCGCGTCGTCGTCGTCGGTCCGAGCCAGTTATACGGCGAACCCGACGGATTGCCAAGCCCGGATATTCGGGCGGGCATGGCGCTGCTGCTGGCGGCGCTCTGCGCTCAGGGGCGCAGCGTCATCTACAACATTGGTCAGATTGATCGCGGCTACGAGCGGATCGACGAGCGCCTGCGCACGTTGGGAGCGCATATCGAACGCGCCCGCTGATCAATCTCGCAGGCGGTAGACCACCAGTGGCGTTGAACCGTTCAGGTCGCGCAGCACCACATCGATGTCGTTGTGATCAACCGCGCCGCGACTGAGGGGATCGAAGTTGCGCTCGCCTTCGAGGTAGTAGTAGTACACCTCGCCATTCAGACGGAAACCGCGGATGTTGCTGGAGCGCACAACGATGCCAGGCGCCGCTTCGACCAGCGGATCATCAATCGTTTCGTCGAGACGAGATTGAACTGCTGCACGGAGAGTTTCCGCCTCAATCGGCGCGAGTGAGGTGTATGGCGTGAACAACAGCGCCGCCAGCGCGACGAGTAGCGCACTGAATGCCAGCAAATAGACCGCAAACAACGCCCGGTAGAAGCGGATGCCGCGCAATGGCGCAGCAGGCGCTTCACGAACGACCGCAGCCGGCGAATACGGCGCCTGGATCATGGAATGCCTCCTCGTGCGTTCCTGCAGCATGCTCATCCTGGTATAATCAACGACAGTATCATCGTATATTGGCATGGACAGAAACACGATGGTGACTGGCTGAAACATTGCTGAGAATGTTCTCATTCACGCATTCCATGCAGAACCGACGCATCCTTGTGGCAACAACCATCGTTTTGGGGGTCGTGGAAGGAATGCTGACTGCGCGATTCGTTCTGCGCCTTTTTGCTGCTCGCCCTGATAATCCTGCGGTTCAGATGGTGTACACTGTCACACAACCAATCATCGCGCCGCTGCAGGCGCTCGACGCAGGGCAACCGCAGTATGGCGCATCACTCGAATATGCGACGCTTGCGCTGTTATTCGTCTTGCCGCTTGTCACGTCGCTCCTGTGGCGAGTGATCGAACATCGTTCACCGGGCGCTTAGTTCTCAGTTCTCGGTTCTCGGTTCTCAGTTCTCAGTTCTCAGTTCTCAGTTCTCAGTTCTCAGTTCTCAGT
>DAOTWI010000134.1:0-6751 GCA_034436075.1 Roseiflexus sp. | reverse complement strand
ACCGTCGTGCCTGCCGCCGATGCGCCACGCAGCGATCTTCCCCGCACCATCGTGTATGATGTCACTGGCAAACCCGCCACTGCCCGCCGCCTGGCGGCGTTGCTGAACGCCGAGATCCGGCGCGGCCCGCCCGATGGCCTCAACCCGACGGTTGACATTATCGTGGTGCTGGGGCGGGATCAGGTGAAATAACATCCATACAGGAGCATTCCAATGACCCGTGAGTACGACGTCATTACATTCGATTGCTATGGAACGTTGATCGACTGGGACGGCGGCATCCGCAGCGGATTTGCGGCAGCGGCGCAACGCGCCGGCATCGCCATTGATCTCGACGCTGCCCTGGCTGCCTACCATGCCATCGAGCCGCAGGTCGAGGCGGCTGAGTACCGACCCTACCGCCAGGTGCTGGCGGAGACGGCGCAGCGCGCAGCCGCGTCGCTTGGCTGGCCCATGGACGACGACACGGCGCACTTCTTTGCCGCGACGCTGCCGCAATGGACCCCGTTCGACGACACGAATCCGGCGCTTGAGCGGCTGCACGCCGCCGGGTACCGCCTGGGCATCCTGTCGAATGTGGACGACGACCTGCTGGCAGCGACAATCAGGCATTTCACGGCGCCAATCGACCTGATCGTCACCGCGCAGCAGGTTGGCTCGTACAAACCGGATACCGGCCATTTCATCGCTGCCCGCGAGCGGATCGGCGGGTTGCGCTGGCTGCATGTGGCGCAGAGCCACTTCCACGATGTCGTCCCCGCTGCACGCCTGGGGTTGCCGGTCGTGTGGATCAATCGCAAACGCGAACCGTTGCCGCCGGACGGTCCTGCGCCGCTTGTCGAAGCGCCTGATCTGCGGACGTTTGTAGCGTGGATCGGCGGCTAGGGGCAATACCTGTCAAATAAGGACGACGAGCCATCATCGACAGGGCTAAAGCGCGGAGCCTTTGCGCCTTTGTGTGAGCTTATTAAAAAACAGGACTATCGTTCTCCTATAAGCATCCAATCAGCCTTTGTTGGCGAAGCGGAATGTGCAATCATGCTGGCGCGCCTGTTGAATCGATCTGTAACCGCGCTTTCGTGTTCCGTCTTCCGCAAAGAAGGATGCATATGTCTCGACATCTGCTGTGGCTTCTGCTCGTTCTGACTGTTGCTGCAACCGCATTGCCTGGAGGAACGTCCGTGCGCGCCGCGCCCGGCTACGAGATTCAGGTGGTGAAGACTGGCCTTGATCGACCCTGGAGCATCAATTTCGCGCCAGACGGGCGTTTGTTCTTCACCGCACGCAACAGCGGTCGCCTGTATGCCCTGAACCTCGCAACCAGCGCGGTGCAGACGTTCAGCGGTCTGCCGCCTGCCCGGTTCCGCGCCGAACAGGAAGCCGGCATGCTGGGGATGGCGCTCGATTCCGATTTCGCCGTGAATGGGTGGGCGTATATCTGCTACAGTTACTCCGATACCACTGGCAACCGCCGGAATCGACTCTCGCGGTTCGCTGTCAATCTCACATCCGGCAGCGTCGCCGAAGAGCGCATCCTGATCGATGCCATGGTCGGCGCCCAATTCCACAACGGTTGCCGCGTCGTTGTGTCGCCTGACAACCAGTATCTGTTCGTATCGATGGGCGATGCCGTTGTTCCATCGCTCGCGCAGGACCTCGACAGCACCGGCGGCAAGACCTTCCGCATCCTCAAGGACGGAAGCATTCCGACCGATAACCCGTTCTATGATAACGGCCGGTTGCCGCGTTCGTTGATCTGGACGTATGGGCACCGCAATCATCAGGGGTTGGCGTTTCACCCGACGACTGGCGATCTCTGGAGCACCGAGCATGGTCCCGACATTATGGACGAACTCAACGTTCTAATCGCCGGGCGCAACTACGGCTGGGGGTGGGGCAGCGGACCACGCTACTGCCTGGGAACCGAGAACTGCGATGGCGTGCCCGATTTTATGCCGCCGGTGGCGGTGTTCAACCCCGAAAGAACAGTGGCCATGTCGGACATGGTCTTCTACACCGGCAGCGCATTCCCCGAATGGTTCGGCGATCTCTTCTTCGTTACATTGAGAACTGGCAGGCTCTACCGCCTGAAGATCGATGATCGCACGATTGTTGAGCAGGAAATCCTGATCGATGGTCAGTACGGTCGCCTGCGCGATGTGACGGTCGGACCGGATGGGTTCATCTATGTGTCCACCGACGAGACGGAGGCGAGATTGCTCCGCATCCGCCCGACGATCGAGCGACCGTATCGCGTGCACATGCCGCTGGTTATACGGCGGTAACGACCTCTTCGAGGAAGAAGCGCCCCTGCGCGTCGTCGTAGCCGAAGAGTTCGGCGTAACGCCCCCATTTGCTGGCGATATCGAGTTGCTGCGCCGCCTCGTCGGGCGGGAAGTCGCGCTCCAGAGCAGTGAGGAGCACCTCGCGGCGCAACGCGCGTTCGCCCGACGCTTCGAGCATGCGCAACATCCAGCGAAAGAAGGGCAATCGCCGCAGGCGCGAAGCAAAGATCTCTTTGCGCGCCAGAATGCTGGCGTCGGCGAACGTTTCTCCGAGCGGCGTAATGATCAGGTCGCCGGTCTCGACGCGGGCAAAACCAAGCAGTTCCGCCGCCTCGATCAGCGCCTGCAAATTGTTGAAATCGAGTCCCAGGTCTTCCGCCAGTTGGTAAATATCATCGCGTTCGGCAGGGGTGCTGTTCACATGCTCGAGCAGACCAGCGAGTTCGGTAACCTCGGCGGCAGGCAGTGCGCGGGTTCGGCCGGCCTGCCCCGGTTCGGTGCCGAACTCGACGGACTCCGGTTGCGTCTGCCCCATGAGAATGCCGTAGACACGGTCCGTCAGCGCGACGAACGCATCCGCTTTGCGGTCGCGCGGATGGGGCAGAGTCACCGGCACTTCGGCGATGATCCGCCCTGGACCTTTGTCCATCACGACGATCCGGTCCGCCATGAAGATCGCTTCCTCGATATTGTGGCTCACCATCAGCACGGCGCGGATCTTGAGTTGACCGCTGGTCCAGAGTTCGAGCACCTCGCCGCGCAGCGTTTCGGCGCTCAATACGTCGAGCGCGCTGAATGGCTCGTCGAGGCAGAGCAATTCGGGGTTCGCCGCAAGCGCGCGGGCAATGCCGACTTTCTGGCGCATCCCGCCCGACAGTTCGCGCGGATATGCCTGCTCGAAGCCGTCGAGTCCGACGAGATCGATGAGTTCAACAGCGCGCGTATGCGCCTGTTCTGCTGGAACGCCACGCGCTCGCATCGCAACGGCTACATTCGCCTCGACCGTCAGCCACGGAAAGAGCGCAAACGACTGAAACACAATCGTTGCATACGGATTGACGCCCTGCAACGGCTTGTCGCGGTAGCGCACCTCGCCTTCGCTCGGCCGGTTCAGCCCGGTAATGATGCGCAGCAGCGTGCTCTTGCCGCAGCCCGACGGACCGAGCAACGCGACAAACTCTCCTTCGCGAATGGTCAGGTTGATATGTTCGATGGCGGTGAATCGTTTCTCGCCGCGCCCGTAGCGCTGCGCCACATTCCGCAATTCGACCAGCACTGCGCCGTTCGATGTCGCCATACGCCAACTCCTGGTTCATTATTCCATACGATAAACGTTTTCCGCCAGCCGGTAGAGACGCCGCCAGACGAGGCGATTGATCGCCACCACGGTGATGACCATTGCCAGCGTCGCCGCCAGGAGGCGCGGGTAATCGCCGTCGGCGGTGGCAGACGTAATCTGCGCGCCGACGCCAATGCTCTGGTACGCCTGCCCGCCAAAGACGACGTACTCCGCGACGATGCTGGCGTTCCATGCGCCGCCGCTGGCGGTAATCATCCCGGTAATCAGGTATGGGAAGAGCGCCGGCAGGATCAGGGTGCGCCAGCGCCGCCAGCCCTTGAGTTGCAACAGGTCGGTGGTATAGCGCAGATCCTGGGGAATGGCTGCGGCGCCGGCAATGACGTTGAACAGCAGGTACCACTGCGTACCGAGCAGCATGAGCAGCACCGCAGCGATATTCAGCCCGCCGGGAGCGGCAAGCAGCGCCAGCACCAGCACCGGAAAGAGCGCCGTCGCCGGAATGGAGGCGACAATCTGCACGATCGGCTGGAGCACCGCCGCGGCGCGTGGTTGCGTCCCGATATAGACGCCGAGCGGGACGGTCCAGAGCAGTGCAATCGCCAGCGCCGCCACGACGCGCAGGAACGTCGCGCCAACCCCAATCCCAATGTCGATCCACTGGTCGAACGGAACCTGGAGCAACAAACGCCCGCCAAGCGCAACGCCTGCCAGCGCCGCCACGACAATGCCAGCCAGGAACAACCATCCGACCCCGAACCCGCGGTTCGCTTCGGCGCTCACACTGCGGGGAAGGGGCAGCAATCGATCCATCAACGCATCGAAGGCGCGCCCCAGCGGCGCAATCGCGCTGGCAACCGCATCTTTCAGCGCAGCGCGCTGCAACAGGTCATAGAACCATGATTGCGGCGGATTATCACTCTCGATCATTTCGAGTTTGAAGCGATCCGCCCAAACCAGCAGCGGACGCCAGACCAGTTGATCGAGCAGAACAATGACGATGATCAGCGTAGCGATGCCAGAGCCAATGGCTGCCAGGTTCTCTTCATTCGCGGCGGTCTGCAAATAAGCGCCCAGACCCTGCAAGCGAAAGTCGCGCGCACCAAGCGTGAAAATCTCGGCTGCCATGAGGAAGAACCAGCCGCCCGCCCAACTCATCATACTGTTCCAGATCAACGCCAGCGCGCCGAACGGCAACTCCAGCGTCGTCAAGCGGCGCCAGCGAGTGAAACGGAAGATCCCGCTCGCTTCACGCAGTTCGCGCGGCACGGTCGTGAGCGACTGATACCAGGCAAAGGTCATGTTCCAGACCTGACTGGTGAAGATCAGAACGACCGACGCCAGTTCGACGGCGATCCCCTCTGGCAGGATCGCTGTGAGACTCAGCAGAACAACCGGCAGGAACGAGAGAATCGGCACGCTCTGCAACACATCGAGCAGCGGCATCAGCACCCGTTCGGCGCGCGGGTTGTAGGCGGCGACGTAGCCGTAGATCAGGGTAAAGACGAGCGACAGCGCATATGCCGCCGCCATGCGCCCAACCGAATGCAGCGCATAGAATGGCAACGCGCTGATCGACAGACTGATCTCCGGTCCCCGGACCTCGGCGGGCGCCGATTCCGCCGCCCAGATGCCAAGCGCCAGCAACCCGACAACGACTAGCAGGATGATGCCATCCGCCCCAGTGAACCATGGGCGGTCAGGCGGGGTTGGCGTGAACCCCCGGCGAGTTGGTGCAGCCATACATGCTCCGGGCAACCAGAGGCGACAGGCACATGTGAGCAATCTGCAACCGTGCAGGCGGGGAGACAGACAGCCATCGTTCTGTCTGTGCGACGGCTTCTATTATACTACTGGCAGAAACGGGCTTGTTTTCCGTAGTTCGCACGAGTGGCAAAGGTATGGTATAATACGACGAGTTCACACTTCATTGCTCCTCGTTGGAATGAAGTAGCGAGACCTGCTGTCATAATCCCCCGGCGTAGAGCCGCAGGGAAACAAAGAAACATCCACAAGAGTGGCGCGTCCGTTTATCGGTAAGCATAGAGTGGCTTGACGATCAAGCCTTTTTGAGAGATCGGCGCTTCCTCCAGACGCCCCGTTGCGCCGGAATGCTACAGCTGAACGTCCGCGTGTGAGGAGACAATTCAATCTTGAGTGCAGAACGATTGCAGAAAGTGCTGGCAAGCGCCGGCATCGCGTCGCGGCGTGACTGTGAAGAGTACATCGCCGCAGGGCGGATTATGGTCAATGGCAAAGTGGTCCGCGTCCCCGGTACGCGCGTAGACCCGGAGCATGACGAGATTCTCGTCGATGGAAAGCCAATCGGTAAGATTCACCAGCGCACCTATGTGATGCTCCACAAACCGGCAGGCGTGGTCTCGACGACCGATGATCCGCAGGGTCGTCCGACGGTGGTTGATCTGGTCAATCTCGAACAACGATTGTTTCCGGTGGGTCGGCTCGACTACGACTCGGAAGGCTTGCTGCTGTTGACCGACGATGGTGAACTGACCCAGAAGTTGACCCACCCCGGCTACCAGGTTGAGAAAGAGTATCGGGTTCTCCTGGATGAAGCGCCCGCGCCGAACGCGCTGCGCGCCTGGCGTTCCGGCGTTGAACTGGACGGTGTGAAAACGGCGCCGGCATGGGTCGAACTGATCGAACGCACACCCGAAGGGGCGTGGGTGCGCGTGATTTTGCATGAGGGGCGCAAGCGCCAGATCCGTGAAGTGGCGCGGTTGCTGGGGTATGAGGTGCGGCGGTTGATCCGTGTGCGCGAAGGTCCGCTGACTCTGGGAGATCTCCCAAGCGGGACGTGGCGCTTTCTTACAGATGAAGAGGTTGACATGCTTCGAGAACACGCCGAACGAAACGCGGCGGTCGCTGATGCGGAACAGCCGCGTCGGCGCGAACAGGACGAGACGAGAGCCGCTGGCGGACGGCGGTTGCGGCGCATCAATCCGTCGGCACGGTTGCTGCAGAAAAGTGAAGGTATGACAGAGGCGACTCTGCCCGAACTTGACGAAACGGCGGGCGCAGAGGAAGATATCCCGCCGGTTGTTGAGGAAGGGCGCAAGGTGCGTGAGAAGGAGGTCGTCCGTCGTGACGCGCCTCCGTCGCGCGACTTCCAGCGCGATGAGCGCGGGGGCGGGTACCGGAGCGAGCG
>DAOTWI010000133.1:0-2253 GCA_034436075.1 Roseiflexus sp. | reverse complement strand
GGTTGCGGGGATGGTCTGGTAGGGGCGCGGAGGTGACGCGCCCAGGCGTGCGCCCGTGCACGCAGCAATAACGTTGATTGCAACAAATTCGACTCTATTTTGAACAAGAATTTATCACAAACAGACTGGAATTGTCATTCAATCTGATGTATATTTGTGCTACACGATCTATCACGGCACAACCAACGGGCGCAACGCTATGAATTCGCAGGACGGGCCAGAAGAGTCGGCGGCGCTCCGCGAAGCGCGTGATATTGTTGCGGAAAAGTTGGAGCATTTGCGCGCCCTGTCAGAGCGCGAGCGCCAGGAGGCGTCGGCGCTTGCCACGGCATTGCGTCAGGCGGAGCGCGAACTTGATGAGGTGACCCTGCGGTATCGCACAGCCGTTCAGCGACGACGCCCGGATGCAGAAGCGTTGAGCCAGCGGCTGGCGGAAGTGCGTACGCGCTGCGAGGTTCTGACCCGTGATGTGGATACCCGTCGCAGCGGTTTACGGCAAATAGAACTGCTCATTCGTCAAATCGAGATGAGCAGCAGTGCATTGAGCAACACAGGAACAGGAGCGACATCGGACCCGTGGGCATTGGCATTGCGCTCGCAGGTGATCCATGGACGCGAGGAAGAACGGGTGCGGCTGGCGCGCGAAGTCCACGACGGACCGGCGCAGGTGCTCGCCAACTCGCTGATGTTGCTGGAGACCTGTTATTCCCTGGCGCAACAGCAAACTGGCGAGCAGGCTGAAAAATTGACTTTGATGATCAGTCGTCTGCGCGACGCAACCCGTGAGGGATTGAGCGAGGTGCGTCGCTTTATCGCCAACCTCCGTCCAGGGCACGTTGCTGAACGTGGATTGGTTGAGGCATTGCGTGATTATTTGCGCACCTATGGCAACACATACAATGTTCAGGTTGCGTTCGAGGCTGACGCAGCGCCCCGGCAGGCGGATGAGGTCGAGATTGTCCTCTACCGGATCGTACAGGAGGCGCTGCAAAACGCACACAAATACGCTCGCGGAGCGCCGATTACCGTGCGTCTTGTCCATCAAGCAGATGCGCTGATCCTGTCGGTGCGCGATGAAGGACCGGGATTCGATCCGCGCGAAGTAGCGCGGCGCACCGGGAAGAGCAATTGGGGGTTGACGAGTATGCGCGAGCGCGCGGAACTGATCGGTGCGCGGTTGACAGTCGCATCACGTCCGGGGCATGGCACAGAAGTGACGGTTGCGCTACCATTAGAACAAACGGGGTGAATGGCATGGAACAACGTATTCGTGTGCTGATTATTGATGATCACCCGCTCTTTCGCCAGGGCATCCGCTGGAGCCTGGAAGAGGCTGGCGACATGGACGTGGTGGGAGAGGCGGAAAATGGGCAGGAAGCGATCAAATTAGCCGAACGCCTCTCACCCGACGTGGTCCTGGTCGACATCAATCTGCCCGGGTTGAATGGTCTGGAGGTGGCGCGCGTCATCAAACGGCGCGAACCACGGATCGGCTTAATCGTTATCAGCGTGTACGAAGACGATGAGCAACTGTTCCAGGCGATCAAAGTCGGCGCCGCCGCCTATTCATCGAAAGACGTGCATCCCCGTGATCTGGTGCGCATGATCCGCGAGGTCGCGCGCGGAAAGTATCTGATCAACGATAGCGTCATTGCCAAGCCGCACGTCGCCACGCGCGTTCTCCATCAGTTTCGTGAACTTGCCGCCACCGAAGATGAGCGCACCAGCGCCCTCTTCGCCCCGCTGACATCGCGCGAAATCGAGATCCTCGACTGCATCGCCCGCGGTTTGTCAAACAAAGAGATCGCCTCCCAACTTTCGATCAGCGGGCAGACGGTCAAGAACCATATCACCTCCATCCTGTCGAAACTCCAGGTCAACGACCGGACAATGGCGGTTATCTATGCCATCCAGCGCGGCTGGATCCGCATGGGGTACGATGGGCATCATAGCCACGCAGTCGGTGAGAAGCGTTCGGGGTAGTGGTCAGGTGGCGGGACGCCTGACGTATGCCGTCAGAAACATACGCTCAGGGTGTGTATCTTCTTTTGTGGTGCGATGCAGCGGTAAAGCCGCCGCACCGTACCACTTTCATCAGGAGCGTCACCCTGCCAGGGGCGCTGGCGATGCCAACGCCGATCACAATATCGTCGACTGGCGGGTTGATCTTCCTCTCACTTCTCGGTTCTCAGTTCTCAGTTCTCAGTTCTCAGTTCTCAGTTCTCAGTTCTCAGTTCTCAGTTCTCAGTTCTC
>DAOTWI010000132.1:0-2993 GCA_034436075.1 Roseiflexus sp. | reverse complement strand
AGCAATCGCCGCCGCCGCGCGGTCGCCGTCGACGTTGAGCGCCTCGCCAGCGGAACTGGCGGCGATGGGAGCGATTACCGGCAGGAACCCGGCGTTCAAGAGCAGGTTGAGCAGATCGGTATTGACCTTTTCAATGGTTCCAGTCCAGTCGTCGCGCAATACTTTCTGCTTGCCGTCTTCGATAATGCGGATAACGGCTTTACGCTGCCCTTCCAGCAAGCGCCCGTCGAGACCGGCGAGACCGACGGCGTTCACGCCGAGTTGTTGCAGGCGCTCGACGATCACCTTGTTGACCTTGCCGGCGGTCGCCATCAGGAAGAGTTCCAGCGTCAGGCGGTCGGTGTAGCGGCTGGTGTAACCGGACGGCGACGTGACGAAACGCGGCGGATGTCCCAGCCGTTCGGCGAGGGTGTTGGTTTCGTGCGAGCCGCCATGCACCAGCACGAGCCGCTGACCGGCGCGCGTGAGGGTGGCGAGATCGGCGCAGAGCGCGTCGTAGGCGATGCCTGCGCCGCCGCCAACTTTGACCACAATCATTCGGTAGCCTCCCCCGGTCGGTAGAAGAGTCGGACAATCTCCATCGCCTGGTGGTGGTTGATCCCGCCTTCGCGCACACTGGCGCAGCGGATCAACCGCGCGGCGAGTTCGTCGGCAGTCGTTTCATCGATTGGAATGTGAAGGTCGTCTTCAGCGAGATCGTCGGCATACGGAACAATCCGGGCACGGATGTCTTCGGGGCAGCGCAAGACCAGATGTTCCCGTTCGCGCCAGAAACGGACATTGCTCTTGCCGCAGCCGAAACACGCCAGCACTGGCGTGCGCAGCGGCATGTCGTAGGGCGGCAACGCTCCGGCGTAGGCGCTGTTGCCGAGATCAATCGCCTGCTGCCCTTCGTACCCTGTCTCCAGCGCCAGACGGAAGGTGCGCAGGGTCGTATCGGCGTGGACACCGGAACCGTCATACTCGGTGTTCGACGAAAACGGGCTGCGGTCGAAAACGAAACCGCTGCGCGCCAGAATCCGGTAGAAGAAAGCGTCGAGGTCACGGTAGCGGTTGACGAACAGTTCGCCATCTGGCAGAACGCCGAGTTTCTCGCGCATCGCCTGGCGGATGGCGGGCATCGAACGCGGGTAGAGGAGCAGCAGCCGCCGGTAAATCGACTCGATCAGCGAACTGAGGCCAATCGTGCCGTTGCGCTCGCCAATCCCCAGGATCGAAAAGTCAGGCAGCATCATAATCCCCAGCCGCATGCACAGCAGCAGGGTATCGACATACAACCGGTCGGAATGACCGATGTCGTTGTGGATGTGGCATTCGAGAAAGGCGAAGCGGATGCCGACCTGCCGCAACACCGCGATGCGATCGCCAAGATCGTCGATTGTGCCGACGCCGACCGTGTCGGGGATGCCGATGCCGTCAACGTGCAGCCCGTGGCTCGTCAGGCGCTCCTGCAACCGCTCGTAGAAGGCGCGATAGTCGTCGAGCGGGGTGCGGTAGGCGTCTTCGGTGCTGATGCGCACGCAGTCGAAGCCCAGGTCGCGCGCCAGATGAATGGCGTCGAAGGCTTTATCGGCGAGTTGCGCGACATTTGCGCGCACTGTCGCCTGTTTGATTGGGCTGACGCCAATGTAGAGGTGCAGACGGCGGAAACCGGTCTCGGCGGCGGTGCGGACATCGGTAGCGACGCAGCGCGCATGCGCGGCGAAGGTCGTCGCCAGCCCGTGAGCGGCGGCGCGTTCCAGCAGGCGACGGTTGAACGCCTGACCCGGCGGGTTGGCGGGGAACGCGGGAAGTTCGATCACCCCGACGCCGAGCGAGTCCATGCCGCGCACCGCCTCCCATGCCTCATCGACGGTCAGGTGAAACCCCTGGAGCGTCCCGTCGCGGCACTCACCGACCGCCTGGAGCGACTCGCGGATGCTGAAGACCCCCCAGCGCACGGCTTTCAGATAGTCGAACAGCGCAAACAGTTCAAGCGCTTCGTGGTAGCGCGGCTGCGCCGGGTTTTCGTTGTGTAAGAATTCTGGTATTGGTGACATGTCCATCGCATCCCAGGTGACCATCACCATCTGAAGGCTGCCTGCGGGGCATGCCCTGCGCCTGCCTCCGGGCGGCGGTCTCGTCTTCGTCCCAACCCCCAGCAGTGACGGTCACCTTGGGTCCCTGCCGCTGCCCGCCACGCTCCGCCCTACCCCAGGTGACCGTCACCTCCTGGCGCTCCCCCGGTGCATGCCTGCACCTGACCGCAGGCGGCTATCAGGCGGTCGCCCTGGCCCCCAGCGGTGACGGTCACCTTGGTGGGTTACCCCCTAAACTGGATGCAACCCCGGAAACTCCAGCCCCGTCCATTCCTCAAAGCCGCACATGAGGTTCAGGCATTGCACAGCGGTTCCGGCGGCGCCTTTCATCAGGTTGTCGATCGCGCAGATCGACACAATCCGCCCGGTCTCCTCCTCCACGGCGAACCCGACATCGGCGTAGTTGCTGCCCGCCAGGATTTTCGGCTCTGGCAAACGGTAGATGCCCTGTTTTTCGCGCACGATGCGCACAAATGGCTCGTTGCCATACGCAGCGCGAAAGGCGCGCCACAGGTCTTTGTCGCTCACCGGTCCACTGGCGAATGCATGCGCTGTGGCGAGCGCACCGCGCACCAGTTCAACGCTGGTGATTGACAGGTGCACACGCTCGACGCCAAGTTCCTGCATTACCTCAGCGGTGTGGCGGTGCCCGACGGGAGCGAACGAGCGCACGACGCCGCTGCGCTCCGGGTGGTGCGACGCCTCGTTCGGTTGCGCGCCACCTTCGGAAGAGCCGACTTTTACCTCGACAATCACATCGCGCCCTGGATCGATCAGTCCGGCGCGCACCAGCGGCAGCAGCGCCAGGATCGCGGCGGTCGCGTTGCACCCGACGCCACTGACGTACCTGGCGCTGCGCATGGCGTCGCGGTGGAGTTCGGGCAATCCGTAGACGAAGCGTTCGAGCCAGTGCGG
>DAOTWI010000131.1:0-4162 GCA_034436075.1 Roseiflexus sp. | reverse complement strand
CCTGCGACTGACCACAGGAAAGGCGCAGGGGCGGCATCGTGATCTCCATGTACGAAGACGACGCACACTGCGTGTCTCGCCGTTGCCGCCGGCGCTGCGCGGCGACGGCAGCCGTCTGCTGGCGGTCGTCCGTCGTGAAGGACAGAACCGCTGGCTGTACCGCATGGATACGGATGGCAGCAATGTGCAACTGATCTATCGCGGGCTGCTCGGCGATATCCGCTCTCCTGCCTGGTCGCCTAACGGTCAACGCATTGCTGTGGTTGACAACTGCACCCACGCATGCTTTCACGCTTGACAGCGACACTGCAGCGTGGTATCTTATCTTCCTGTGAGCGAAGGATAGCGTGTTTCGCGCGGGTGTGGTACAATACACGCAGGGGCGTATAGCTCAGCAGGTTAGAGCGCGATCCTGATAAGATCGAGGTCGGTGGTTCGAGTCCACCTACGCCCACCAGAAGCAGAGAGAATTGAGATGCGCTCAATTCTCGCTTTATTTCGGGGCGATAGCTCAGATGGGAGAGCGGCTGCTTTGCACGCAGCAGGTCCGGGGTTCGAATCCCCGTCGCTCCACCAGAAGGATACAATCGAGGAAATAAACCGGAGCGTCAATGCTCCGGTTTCTTAATTGCACCTCAGGCGCACTGTTTCGTCACGGCTCTTCCACCTGCCACAGCCACGTAGAGCCATCAACTGACCCTGTCACAAGCGTCTGGCCGTCGGGGGCGAACGCTACGCTGTTGACCGTCATGATATGCCCTTGGAGAATCTGCAACAGTGCACCGTCGGCGACTCGCCACAGCCATGCTTTGCTATTCAGTGATCCTGCTACGAGCGTTCGACCATCGGGAGCGAACGCTACGCTGGTGATCAGATTGACGGGCATTGTCAATGTGTGCAGCAGCTGTCCGTCGGCGACCCGCCACAACCGCACCGTGCGGTCGGACGCTGCCGTTGCAAGCGTCTGGCCGTCGGGAGCGAACGCCACGCTGTTGACCAAACTGGTGTGCCCCGTGATTGTCTGCAGCAGCTGTCCATTGGCCACCCGCCACAGTCGTGCGGTCTGGTCGCTGGAGCCTGTCGCCAGCGTCTGGCCGTCGGGGGCGAACGCCACGCTGGTGACCCAACTATCGTGGCCCGTGATTGTCTGCAAGAGCGCGCCGTCAGCGCCCCGCCACAGCCGCGCCGTTCCGTCGCTGGAGCCTGTTGCCAGCGTCTGGCCGTCGGGGGCGAACGCTATGCTGGAGATCTCTTTGTCGTGGCCCGCAATCGTCTGCAGGAGCGCGCCGTCGGCGACCCGCCACAGCCGCGCGGTTCCATCGGATGAGCCGGTTGCGAGGGTCTGGCCGTCGGGGGCGAATGTCACGCTGTTGATCCAATGAGGGTGCCACGTGAACGTCTGCAGGAGTGCGCCATTGCGCCACAGTTGCGCAGTTCCATCGAGCGACCAGGTGACGAGCGTCTGTCCGCCGTCGGGAGTGAACGCCACGTACCAGACCATACCGTCAGTCGTCACTCTTGTGCCCGGACTCCGTTCGTCGGTGATCCGCCATAGGTCTACAGTTTTGTACAACCCTATCGCCAGCGTTTGACCATCGGGGGCGAATGCCAGGCTGGCAACTGGCTCGGACAGGAGATTCTCCGTAAGTTTGTACAATAGCTGTCCATAGGTGATGCGCCACACTTGCACCGTCCCATACTGTTCCCTGTTCTTCCTTTCGTGTATTCCTATTGCAAGCGTCTGACTATCGGGGGTGAACGCCACCTCGGTGATGTTGCGCTCTATGCCAGTGATGGTGCGCTCGATGGAGTGCTGTTTGAACACGCGCAGGAGGCGTCCATCGGCAACCCGCCACAGTTGCATGTTCCCGTCCAATGAAATCGATGCCAGCATCTTGCCATTGGGGGCGAATACCACGCGCAAGATTGCACTGTTATTCACCGCGAACGTCCGCAGCAATGCGCCGTCGGCAATGCGCCACAGTCGGACGACCCCATCGGGCGACCCGGTTGCGAGCGTCTGACCGTCAGGGGCGAATGCCACGCTCCAGACTTCATAAGTATGCCCTGTGATGGTCTGCAACAGTGCGCCATCAGCAACCCGCCAAATTCGTACACGTGTGCTTGCCGCCCCGGTTGCAAGCGTCTGGCCGTCGGGAGCGAAGGCCACGCTCATCACGCCAATCTCTGATGTCTGTTCCCATACCTCTGTGTGGGTGGTCATGTCGAAGAGCCAGAGACCGCCAGCGCCGCCAGCTGCCAGCAGCGTTCCATCAGGGCTCAGCGCAAGGGTTTCGAGATTGCCTTTGTCGAAGCGCATGAGCGGCTGCGCATTCGCTGCGTTCACCGGCGTGATAACCGGGGAGGGCGACGGCGGCGGAGACGTTCCCTTCTCGTCACCTGTCAGACGCAGTCCCAGAACGATGCCGCCGAACGCAAGGACGGCAAACGCGATCAGCGCCAGTCGCAACGGGCTGCTGCGTTTGGTTCCGGCAGGCGAACGGCTCGACGGCGATGACGGTGCAGCGAATGGGTTTTCTGTGCTGAAGCGGGGCGAGGTGTCACTCTCCCCATTCCTGTTTTCATTGGTCATAAGGGATGCTCTCCGACATCTATCCTTATGATCAAGAACGCACGTTGTATCACGTTCTCGCGCATGACCGGCAAGGCGCTCGTCGTCGCGCCGATCAACGGAACGGCGGGGAGGCAAGCACGCCGCCGGCGCCAAGGTTCCAGACCTTGTTCGGTCCGCGGTCGAGATTGATGACGGTGTTCGGTCCCAGGTTGCGGTTGTAGATATCGCCGTAATTGCCGACCTGCTTAACAATCTGGTAGGCGAAGTCGTTCGGCAACCCCAATCCTTCGCCGAAGTTGCCTTCCAGCCCCAGCAGCCGTTTGATGCGCGGATCGGCGGTGTTGGCGCGCAGGCGATCGACGTTACGCTGATCGACGCGCAGTTCTTCGGCGTAAATCGTGGCAAAGACCGTCCAGCTGATCACGTCGAGCCACTGATTGTCGTCGCGGGCGATGACTGGACCGAGCGGCTCGCGCGAGATGCGGTCGCCGAGGATGACGTGGTCGGCGGGGTTCTTGAGTTGCTGGCGTTTGGCGGCGAGCTGGGAACTGTCGCTGGTCACTGCGTCGCATTCCCCTTCATCATACGCGGGATAGAGTTCGTCTTCGCCATTGAGGACGCGGGCAGTGAACGTAATGCCGCGCGCGGCGAAGTCGTCATTCAGGTTCTGCTCGCTGGTGGTGCCTTTGGCAACACAGATGACTTTTCCTGTCAGGTCCTCCAGTTTGGTGATCCGGTCCCTGGTGCGCACCATGAAGGTCTGACCGTCGTGGAAGGTGGTGGGACCGAACGCCAGCCCGCTGATGTTGCGCCCCAGCGTCCATGTCGTGTTGCGGAACAGCACATCGACGCGCCCTTCGCGCACGGCGTCGAACCGGTTGTTTGGTCCGGGTCCGGTGCCAAGCGCAACGAACTCCACTTTCGTGGCATCGCCGAAGATGGCGGCAGCGACGGCGCGGCAGAAATCGACATCAAAGCCGCTCCACGTCTGGCGCACATTGTCGTAGAAGCCGAAGCCCGGCAGATCGGCGTTCGTGCCGCAGATCAGGTAGCCGCGCTCCTTGACGCGCGCCAGGATTTTTTGCGGCGCTGGCGTGGGCGTAGGAGGGGCCGCAGTCGGCGGGACGGAGGTTGCCACTGGAGTGTCGGGGAGGGCGCTCGTTGGCGACGGAGCAATGTCGGTCGTGGGGGTCGGCTGCCCCGGCGGCGCGGGTGTGGCGGTTGCGATAAGGATGATCGGCGCAGGTGTGGGCTGGCTGCCGAGCAACCCACCGAGGTCGCCGCACCCGGCGAGGATAAGCGTCAGTACCATGAGCGCCAGCGATGTGATTCGAGCATTAAGCGACGTGTGCATGGGTCAGGGCTCCTCTTACGGAATCTGTTGTGCGTGTATGGTAGCACATCAACAGGTTACAGGTTAAAGGTGGACAGGTGGGAAAGTTGCAGGTGCAACGAGGCGAGAGGCAAGAGGCGAGACGCAGGAGGAGAGGGGGAGAAGGTTGCAGGTTGAAGGCGGGATGGTCCCCGTAGCGACGTTGCATCGCAACGCCGCCAGGTGGGATGTGGGAAGGTTGCAGGTTGAAGGCG
>DAOTWI010000130.1:0-4491 GCA_034436075.1 Roseiflexus sp. | reverse complement strand
GTGGTGTCCTGGCTCAACTGATCGAACAATGGCTTAAGAGCGTTGAAGGAAGTCAGCGCGGTCTGCGGATTTTCAACTGCAAAAACACCCTTGCTGATTTCGTTGACATAGACAGTCCAGTTCTCGCGGATGCGCGTGTGGAGATCGCGTTCGACATCGGTGACAATGAAGGTTGCGTATCGCTGCAAATGCACATCCATCTGGGATTCGAGTTCACGGCGTTCGATGTTGGTACGGGTCAACTGCTCGGGGCGGGGGTCGGCAATGCGCACCGCTGCCAGGCTTCGATGGCGGGCGACGATACGGCGCATATCGCTGCAGGTGTGCGTTGCAGGAATAATATTATTGCTCAGATGCTGAGCGCGGCTGTTCATCTGTTCCATCTGATAGAGGGCAAGCGCGCCCAGGATGATCATGAGCAGGAGCGTCAGACCAGAAGCGCCCAGGAGTTTGAGGCGGATCGAGAGTTTCATGGCATCCTCGTTCAGCACACAGGTTCATGGGTCTATTCCCTGTTCTATCGCGCACAACAGGGAAAGCGGGAAACGAACAAACGCGGTTGCTCAGGCGCCAGCCGCGTATTTAGCGATATGCGTATTCAACGATCAGACGCGGATCGGCGAGCAGTTCCACGGGGTCAATGGCGAGGGACAGGTCTCGGTCCACACCGCGAATCCAGGAAAGAGCGGCATTCGATGCCATCACCGGCGATGGGCTTAGTTCGAGCGCATTGGTTGTCATTCCCAGAATGTTGTGAGCCAGTAATGCCAGTTCATTCCCTCTTTCCTGAAGCAGGATCAGGAATGATCCGGGCGCTGGCGGGCTGGCTGGCAGGTCGAGCAGTGGGCGCAAGTCGATGCATGTCAGCAATCGACCGTGCATGTTGACCAGACCGAATATCCATGGCGGCGCCTCGAAGAGCGGCGTGTATGCCCGGAGCGGCTGGATTTCGCGCGCGCAGCGCGCTGGCAGCGCGTACCGTTCATCACCGAGGCGGAAGCGAATCATGAGTTCGCTACTGGCGGCGATGTCGATGACATTCTGTGCTGCCAATGAGCGAGCGCGCTCTTCCAACAGAGCGCGCAGTTCGGGATGCGATTGAAATGTTCGCAGATCGTTGGTGTCCATACGAGTGCTTGCCTCATTGCATGCTATGCCGGCGCTGGCAGATCATTTAAGATCGCACCGAGTGTAGCACGAAGACGCTTCATGTGGACGTTCAGTTTGATTGCGGAATGTGATCAATATCACAACCGCAGGGTAGGGATGATACTGTTTCACGAGATCGGCAACGCACGCGATGCAATGTGCGACCCACACATTCTCGCATGTGACAGGACGTATGCCGCGGCGCGTTTTCCGGCGCCGCCAGAGCCTGCGGCAGCGTGGCGCTCCCGATCAAAGCGGTGCGGCGCACAGTCACCGGATATTTCCAATGGGTAGCAAACTCTTTTCGGGTACGCAACGCCATAGAGTGTACAATAAGAGATGCGAGGGACCAGTGGCGGCGATGGGTGCAACGCGGCACATATCCCCTCGCGCTCAGGAGGTGACCCATGCGAGCGCGAGTCCATTTCGACCACGATCTGTCCACCCTGACCGGAGAGGTGCAACGCCTTGGCGAGATGGTCATCCATGCGCTTGAGGAAGCGTTCCAGGCTTTGCGCGAGTGTGACATCGACCGCGCAAAGCAGGTCATCGAGCACGACAGGACGATCAATCAGGCGGAACGCGACATCGAGGCGCACGCGCTGCGCCTGATCGCCACGCAGCAACCGGTTGCATCCGATATGCGCCAGTTGATCGTCGCTATCGAGATCGCTGGCGAACTCGAGCGTATTGCGGATTATGCCAAGGGCATTGCGCGGATGGCGCTGCGTGATGCGCCCGTGACACCGCCCGCCCTCCCGGACGATATGGAACGGATGGCGTTTCTGGCAATAGCAATGCTTCAGAAATCGCTCGATGCGTTCATTGACCGCGATAGCGCTGCGGCTGAAATGCTGGCCACAGACGATGATGCGGTCGATGCGCTCTACGAACGGGTGGAAGCAACGCTGACGAACCAGATGATCGACGGCGAGACGGCGCCGTGGGTTGCCGGGTTGCTGTTTGCAGCGCACTATCTCGAGCGGGTTGCCGACCGCGCAACCAATATCGGCGAACGAGTGATATATCTGGTTCAGGGGCGTATGGTGGAGTTGAATCCATAACGTCATCAACCGGCGTTCGACTGCCGTAACCGCTGCCAGTATCATAAAACCCTGGTATCGAACGCCTCCCTGAAACCGCTGGAGATGTGACTGTATGACCGATCCCCGTTATGGCTTGCCGGAAACGATTGCGCTGGTTGATGATCTGCACCTTGGTCGTTCGCAGGTTGTTGGAACGTATGTGATGCTAGGCGATGACCCGGTCATTGTCGATCCGGGTCCTGCCAGCGTGTTGCCCAATCTCGAAGCTGGTCTGAAACAGATCGGCCTGTCATTCAGCGATCTGCACGGTGTTGCGCTGTCGCACATCCACCTGGATCATGCTGGCGCGACGGGATCGCTGGTGCGCTATTTTCCGCATTTGAAGGTGTATGTTCACCATCGCGGCGCGCCGCATATGATTGCGCCCGATAAGTTGCTGCGGAGCGCCACGCGCATCTATGGCGGTCAGATGGATTATCTGTGGGGCGAGTTCCTGCCGGTGCCAGCGGATAACATTGTCACCCTTGGCGGCGGCGAGACGCTTCGTATTGGCGGGCGCACGCTGCGAGTCTTTGATGCGCCTGGTCACGCCTCGCACCATCTGATCTACTTCGATGAATCGACCGGTGCAGCGTTCGTCGGGGATACAACCGGTTTGCGGATGCCCGGGCATACGTATGTCCGTCCGGCGACGCCGCCGCCAGACATCGACCTGGAAGCATGGCGTCATACGCTGGATATGCTGTTGAACCTCAGCCCGCGCATGCTCTTGCTGACCCATTTCGGTCCCGCGCACGATCCTGAACGGCATGTTGCCGAAATGTGGGACCATGTGCAACAGTGGGCGGAAACCGTGCGCGCCAGTCTCGCGCAGGGCGAAGACGAATCCGCCGCCGAGGGGCGCCTGGTGGCTCAGGCGGATGCGGAACTTGGAGATGTAGACGAAGCGGCGCGCCAGCAGTACGCGCAGGCGGGCGCCGTCGAAATGAGCTGGCACGGTCTGGCGCGCTACTGGCGCAAAAAGATGGAGGCGGCGTAGTTTCTGGCATCCGCCAGCGCCTTTGATCTTTTGCGTCGGCCTTTGCGTGCGCATACTGCATGATGGAACCCGGTCCGGGTATGAATTGTCAGGCGGAATCCTGCTGCGCAACCCGACGCTGAATCGTCGGGCTGATTGCACGAAGGGCGCTCATGCGCCCTGGCTCTGGTGGTATTGGATATCCCGCGCCAGCCCCGTGCAAGCGGGGCTTCGTTTGTTGACTACTGGCGTATGATTTTTGAGAACATCATCCGGTATCGCCACGTCCAGCCCGCGCCGGCGGGCTTTGCACCCGTAGCCAGCGGCGTATGGTTTTTGAGAACATCATCCGGTATCGCCACGTCCAGCCCGCGCCGGCGGGCTTCGCAACAGGAGCCCGCGGCTTCAGCCGCCAGGCGGGAAGGCGGATAGCGGAATAATTCTTCAAAGTTCATCTCGTCTTCACGAATGCCCCTGGTCGGGATCAGGCAGCGCGGCGCGGCAGGTGAAGCGCCATCCCTTCCTGACACATCATGATTGCACCGTCTAGCCGTCACAGATTCGGTGATCCACTGCTCCTTTCGGACCGCTTCGCTGCCGCCAGAGCGCCCGTCGCAGCGCAGACCTGCGGGGGATAGCATTCCCCGGCGCAATGACGTATCCTGCCGACAGGATCGATCATCGTCGAGGATGCCATGTCATTCGCCAGGTTCATCGATGGTCTTCTGAGTCTGCTGCTGCCCGACCGCTGCGCCGGATGCGGTCGGCTGGGGGCGCTGCTGTGCGATGCGTGTCGCCGCCGCCTCGTTGCGTATGATAGCGACCTGCCGCGCATTGCTGATCACTTGACTGGTGTGCGAATCGCATATGTGTTTGAAGGTCCGCTCCGCCACGCGCTGCATCACCTCAAATACCATCGTCGGCGGCGTGTGGCGCGCCCGCTTGGCGCCTTAATGGCGGCGCACCTGCGGTCGCATCCGTTGCCATGCGACGCGCTCATTCCTGTGCCGCTCCACCCACAGCGTCTGAAAGAACGCGGCTTCAATCAGGCGGAATTGCTGGCGCGCGAAGTTGCAGCGGCGACAGGTCTTCCCTTGATTGTGGGACCGCTGGAGCGCATCAAGGCGACCAGTCAGCAGGCGTTGTTGGACGTGGCGGGGCGTATTGAGAATGTGGCGGATGCGTTTGTGTGGCGTGGTCCGGCGCCGCCAGCGCGCGTCGTGCTGGTTGATGACGTGCTGACGACCGGTGCGACGGTCAATGCCTGTGCGGCGGCGT
>DAOTWI010000129.1:0-4298 GCA_034436075.1 Roseiflexus sp. | reverse complement strand
GGCGCCGATCAGGAGCGGGAGTGGATCGCTGCCTTCCGCGCCGTGCTGGAGCGACCTGAGCTGGCGAAGGAGGCGATTGATGCATAAGGCGACCTTTCTCTACGGAACGCTGCGCCTGACCGTCCGCCCCGACGGTCCGATCCTTATCAAGGCGGGGGAGACCGGCGGCGGTGACCCGACCCTGCCCGACATGCAGTTCGTGCGCACAAAGTATGCTGTGTCCGACGGCAGCGGCGCGCAGTATGCAGCAGGCGCGATCTATCTGCCTGGTCCTTCGCTCAAGGGAGTGATCCGCGCCCACTGCGAACGCATCTGCCGCACCCTCGACGGCGAAGAGGTGCAAAAAGAACGGCGAGCGCGCCGTCAGACGTTCGATGACGACGATAAGATACCGGAGGAAGCCCGCCGCATCCCGCTTGCCGACAATCCGCTTGGCGACGACACGCGGTACGAAGGTCTCGACAATATGCGCTACAATTCCGGTCGGGCTGTCGAGGCGCTGCGCGACAGGCTGAAGAGCACCGCAGCCGTCTACCGCCTCTCATCGTTCGTGTCACAACTCTTCGGCAGCACGGCGCTGGCGGGGCGGGTGCGCTTCGCCGACGCTTACGGCAAACACGTGGTCACCGAAGAGCGCAACGGCGTCGCCATTGACCGGGTGTACGGCTCGGTGGCAGTCGGTCCGTTCAACTACGAGACCGTCGTGAGCGGCGAGTTTCCGACGCGGATCGACTTCAAGAACGTCACCCTGGCGCAGTTGGGGTTGTTGGGGTTGGCGCTGCGCGATCTGGCGGAAGGGCGCGTGGCGCTGGGGTTCGGCAAATCACGCGGTTTTGGGCGAGTCACGGCGTCGTTCGACAGCCTCGACATCCTGTACCCGACCTGTGTGCTGGAGGGGAATGTGCTGCGGCTCATCGGCAGCACCGTCCGCCTGCCCGCTGGTCATTTCGGCGGCGTCGGAGCATTCGGCGGCGACGCCTTTCGCACCTATGATTTCCCGGCGGAGGACACCGCGCTGCTGCCGGATGGTCTGTGCCTCCAGGAAGAAGAAACGATGGGAGTGCGGCTGCACGCCGAAGGCGCCGATCAGGTGAAGGCGATCTGGAAGGCGTGTATGCCTGCGTGGAAACGGGAGATTGGATTATGACCAGCATCGGCTATATGTACCGTTTACGCGAAGCGACCGGCGCCGAGGTGCGCCAGGCGGTGCGCCAGTGCGTGGGAGTCCCGTGCTGGACGTTTGGCGGTGCGTCGTTGTGGGACGTTGTACCGGAAGATGGGAGCGCCAACCTACGCCCGATCACGAAACTGAGTGATATTGACCATCTCGACATCCGCGGCGACTTCGGGCATGCCTTCTCGGAGCGCGCCGAGGTGCGCTGGAAGCGGTTGGACGACGATGCCTATGATCTGCTTGTCCTGAGCGAAACGGAACTCTTCATCGAGGGCGCCCGCCCGCTCACCTGCGAAGGCGCGCCATGGGAAATCGAGCGACCGGCAAAGGCGATGATCCTGCAAACCGATAAGCGACCGGCTATCAACTATGTGCTCTACCGTGCGCCGCTGGGGGCGCTGCAACTCGTGCGGCTGGCAGGGCTGGCAGAGGAGGAACGACCATGAGCGACGACCGGCGCAACCGTGGCGGCGCGCCGCCGCTGCCCAAGCCGTATGATTTTGTGCCGTTTGCGCCAGGAGGCGCCTTAGAGCGTGCCATTGGGCACCACGTTCTGATAAGTTCAGACGAGAGGGGCGTTTATACGGGTACAATTGAAGCCGATATCAAAGTGGAGTCATTGCTGCATGTCTCCTCGGGTCTTGTCGTGCTCGTTGATGACATTCGTAATGCATCAGACATTGATATATCCAGCATCCGTGACGATGAACTGATCATGTCGCATATACGTTGCAACGGCAGGCGTATCATTCCAGGATCAACGCTCAAAGGAACAATTCGTAGTGCGACAGAAGCAATAACGCTATCAGATATGAAGTTCAAACCAATTTCTGGAAAAGCAAGAAGTGAGGTTTCTCAGCAAAAGCTTGGCAAGTCAGCAGATCCGCCAATCACTAGTCTAGTTAATCGTCTTTTCGGCATCACCGATGAGAATCGTGGCTACCAGGGGCAGTGTAGTTTCTATGACGCCCCACAGGTCAGCGGAGGTGCACAAATCTTCCGCAGGTTGCCTCTTTATAGCCCTCAACCATACGAGAGTCAGTCAAACAAGCAGCAAACAGATTACCGTCTGTACTTTACAGATGCAGCGCGCAAAGTGCTTCGCGGTCGCAAATTCTACCGCCCAGGAGAGACTCGCGAAGCAGGATCTCCATACACTGCTGTCGAAGCCTGCCAAAAGGGAGCTATTTTCAGATACCGCAGCACATTTACCAATCTACGCCTGCACGAACTTGGAATGCTCCTGATCGTTTTGGGGGTTGATTTGGGAGCCGAAGGTAAAATACCACAATTGAAAATAGGAAGTGGCAAGCCGGTTTCGATGGGCTCAGTTACCTTCCACAATCTCCAGATTACTCTCTGGAGAGATGATATCTATCGTGATTACGATGCGTCAACTAACCCTAGAGAGGATATCATTGAGAAAGCGGTTGAAGCCGCACTCAGATCAAGAGAGTTGTTTAAGGATGGTTTGGCGAAGCTTAAGGAGATCATGTCGAATCCTACATCCCATACTGCTGGCGGTTCGACGAGGAAAGAGAGGAGCTACTGATGAAAATATCCTTCGATGATCATTACAGGCTCGCGTCAGAACTCGCCAAAATCTTTTCTGATCAGTATAATCGCCAGATCACCAGAAACTTTGATGAAACAAAAAGAGGTTTTGTTAACGAACTACAAAAGGCTTTTTCTTACCTTCGATGGTCTAAAGATGTCAAGAAGATGTTAGACCTTTCGCTTAAACGTAGTAACAATCAACGATTTAGCCAGACAAAGAATACTTCTGACTACTACAAAGTCATCCATAAATCTATTCTTACATTCCAGAAGCAACATTCTGACCTGGACTATAGGTCCATGCTCTATATCATTGGATGGGCAATACGTATCACATCATATGAGTTCAAAGTAAGCGGCGATAGCAGGTCATACAGTACGTCGCACTCTAAGCCATCCTCCTCTGCTCCACACTGCGCTCCGCGCGCACCGTCCTCCCCGCCGCGCGCTTCGTCAGAGACCCCGCCGCCATCTGAACCACAGCCTGCTGCGCGTTCGCCATCCCCTCCATCGCCTGCGCCGCCCGCGCCATTCGTGAATGTTCCCCAACCAGGAGAGGTGTTCACCGACACTGTGCTGGAGGTTGGCGATGATGCCGTCCTGGTGCGGGTGAGAAATTTCAATCCAAAGCGCGTGATCGGCGTCATGCGCGCCGAGATGATCCCGGATCGCAATACCGCGAGGTATGCAAAAGGCAACACTGCTCGCGTCGAGGTAGTCGAAGTACAACAGAAGGATGGCAGGACAATCCTGGAGTTGAAACCGGCGCCCAAAAAAAAGTAGGCGCGCTCCTGGCTGCAATACAAGGACGACAAGCCATCATCAACAGAGCTTATCGGGAGATCAATCAGATATTGGACAATCTCGTGATCGGCGTTGGCTGAGCCTGTCGAAGCCAACGCCGGCTGAGCCTGTCGAAGCCAACGCCGGCTGAGCCTGTCGAAGCCGACGCCGGCTGAGCCTGTCGAAGCCGACGCCAACCGCGCCACAGGTGCAGGCTCGATTGTTTGGGCTTTGGTTGGTCTCCCTATCATGCGCAGGGCCTTTGTGCCTTTGCGCCTTTGTGTACGCTTCTTCGAGGGGATTGGTTTCAGGCGCAATCATCCGGCGCAGACGCTCCCAATCACACCGTCTCGTCCGGCGAACCGGCAAAAAAACCGGCGACAGGCGCACTGAAGGGAAGCGTCGGCGAGGCGAGCGTGCCATCTGCGGCAATGAGCACGGTTTGCAGGAAGTTGCCAGTGATCGGGTCGGGGGATGTACAGAGGATGACGTCCCGCGACGAAGGACGCACAATCCAGTATTCCTCCTGTCGTCCGGCAATGTCATCCAGCGCTCGTAGTTCCAGTCGGCATCAACCGAGCGCAACGGCGAGACAGCCGGAAAAGGAGTGGTTGCTGTCATACACCCTCCCGAACATGTGAGATTGCAGACATGGTACCATACGCCGCTGCTGTGATGCACCAGGCGGTGATAACACGGGTGCAGGCATGATTTGTCAGGAAACAACGCTGCGGCTGCTAGCGATTGAAATCGCCCCTGACGAGCCCGCGGGCGCCCCCCCTGC
>DAOTWI010000128.1:0-2830 GCA_034436075.1 Roseiflexus sp. | reverse complement strand
GCGCCGTCCGGTCGCTGGTCGGCGCGGACGTGGCGCGACGCGCTGATACGCTGGCTCGAACAACGGAGCGTTGCGGCGCCAGCGGAAACGGTCCTGGGTTCCGACGTGGCTGCGGCGCTCTATGCCGCAACACTCGATCATCCGGCGCTTGCCTGCGCACAACCCTATGTGCTGCACGGCGCTATCGAACCTGCGCGCGTGATCGTCACCGTGGGCGAGTCGGTGCAACTTGAAGGTCTGGTGCGACCTGAAGCGCCGGTGGGGGGTGATCCATTGTTTGATCTGGCATATGCGCTCTCATCACGCCAGTCGCCGGTGTTTCGCCAGAGTGTGCTGGAAGGGTACGAGATGGGAGGAGCGTTGATCGCCGAACACCATGCGCGCGTGGATCGCCTGCGTTTGCTGATCGACGTCGTTCATGCGCTCGAGATGGCGGACCCGACCGTGCTTGCGGGTCTGCCATCTGCGGTGATGGCTCGTCTGGGGGCGCTCCTGTGAACCACGATAGACAGCACGGCACGAAAGGAAACCGGTCGTTTCCTGGCGCTCTGGCGTTCGTTCTCACGGGCCACATGCCCTACCTGCGGGCTGCCGGTCGGCGTCCCGACGGCGAAGACCCGCTGCACGAGATGATCGCCTATTCGATCATCCCCACGCTGAATGTGCTGTATGATCTGCACGAACGCGGCATGCGCCCGTATGTGTCGCTGGCATATTCGCCGGTGTTGCTTGAACAACTGGCGGATATTGTCGTGCAGAAACATTTTGTCGTCTGGATGGAACGCTGGCTGGCGCGCTGCGAAGCGGCGCTGCGGCGCTGGCAGCGCCAACGGCAGCGGCATCAGGCGTATCTGGCGCGTTTCTACCTCGACTGGGGGCAGGAGATTCTGCGCAGTTTCACCGGGCGCTACGGGCGCAATCTGACCGCAGCGCTGCGTGAGTTGTGTACGAATGGAACGGTCGAACCGCTGGGAGGTGCGGCAACGCATGCGTATCTGCCGCTGCTGTCGCGACAGGAGTCGGTGCGCGCGCAGCTCGATATCGGAACCCTGACGGTCACCCGCCTGCTTGGCCGCCGTCCGCGCGGCATCTGGCTGCCAGAATGCGGTTTTCGCACAGGATTAGACCAGGCGCTGCGACTGAATGGCACCCGTTATTTCATCATCGATCCGGCAAGCGTCGCTTCCGAGATGCACGTCACCCACCTGCGTCCGCGGTGGGTGGCGCCACGCCGACTGATGGCGTTGCTGCGCGCGGTTGATGCGTCGCTCCAGATCGTTTCGCCAGCCATCGGCTATGTTGGCGATCCGCTCTATCTGGCGCCTCGCCGCGACCGTGTCACCCACCTGCCGATCTGGCGCAATGGCGACAGTGATGCGGTCGTCGAACCGTATGACCCGTATCACGCATTTCGACGCGCTCAGGATCACGCCATCCACTTTGTCGCATGGATGGCGACCGAACTGCGCGCATTCGCCGACCGTCATGATCGTCCGGGGATGATGGTCGTTTCACTCGATGCGGACGTGCTGGGACGGCGCTGGTTCGAAGGCGTCGCCTGGCTGCGCGCACTCCTGGAAACCGTTCTGAACCATCAACCGTTTGCGCTGACGACGCCTTCGCCGTATCTCCGCGCCTTCCGACCGCGCCAGACGGTGGCGCTGCGGGATGGGTCGTGGGGTCCTGGCGGTGATCATTCCGCCTGGAACTCCCCGGCAGGCGCATCGCTCCGCCGCGCTATCAGTGAGGCGGAGGATCTGGTCGTCGGGATGGCGCGCTGCTTCCCCGATGCCCGCGGCGACAGGGAACGCGCACTCAATCAGGCAGTGCGCGAATTGTTGCTGGCGCAGTCGAGTGACTGGTTGTTGCTGCTCAGTCGGAATGATGCCAGTGAGTCGCATCGTCCTTGGGATCATCTGGCGCGCTGCCAGCAGATGTGTGCGCTGGCGGAGCGCGCCGCGCTCGATGATGCCGATCAGACGGCGCTTGCCGCTATCGAGGAGCTTGATAATCCCTTCCCGCATCTCAATTACCGGGTTTTAGCGGCTGAGACGGTGGCGTGATATTGGCGGCATGTCTGGAACCACAGAGGCGCAGAGATCGCAGAGAGTCTCCAGCGCAACAACACTACTCTGTGTCCTCTGGGTCTCCGTGGTTGATAGAACCACAGAGGTGCAGAGAGCGCAGAACGTGAGAGAAGGCGTTCTGACTCCAGCGCAACAACACTACTCTGTGTCCTTTGGGTCTCCGTGGTTGACAGTTACGTAACAATCGGCAGTCCTGCGCGCGCCCATGCGATGATGCCGCCGTTAAGGTTGAGCACATCGCTGTATCCGGCGCGCCGAAGCATGTCAGCGGCGACGCCGCTGCGATTGCCCGAACGACAGATGGCAATAATCGTTGCGTCTTTCGGAATGCTGCTCAGTTTGCGCGATAACTGACCAAGCGGGATGAGCACGCTATCGGGAATGTGCGCTTCGACATATTCCTCGCGTTCACGCACATCGAGCAGGTACAAGCGATCACCGCGGGCAAGGCGTTGCTGCACCTCGACCGGCGTAATTTCGTCGGGTCCCGGTTGCCGTCTGAAGAAATTGAACATGGCGCTCCTCTACGATTCTTTGTTCCAGTCGTCACAACAATATGATGCATCGAGCGGCTGGGACGTTACAGGCCTCCGTGCCACAGGAAGGCTCAACCAGAAGCACGCCCCTCTGCCTGGTTCGCTCTCGACACCCATGGCGCCGCCATGCGCCAGCACCAGTTGACGGGCGATGGCAAGCCCCAGACCTGAGCCGCCCTGCGCCCGCGCGCGCCCGCGATCGGCGCG
>DAOTWI010000127.1:0-2406 GCA_034436075.1 Roseiflexus sp. | reverse complement strand
GCTGGAGGTGTACGGGTCGATCTGCACCGAACTTGCCCTGGCGCTCGGCGCGCCGCCGGTCGTCGAGTGCGTGTTCGGCTCAGGCCCGCGCACGCTCGCCAGTGAGCCGCAACCGACGAACCGTATCCTGGCGCCCGGCGATGTAGTGCTGATCGATCTGTTTCCCACTCTTGGCGGATATGCGGCGGACTACACGCGCTGTTTCGTCGTTGGCGCTGCAACCGATGCGCAGCGCCAGCAACACCTGGCGCTGGAGCAGGCGCTGGCGGCGGCGGAGCGCGCCCTGCGTCCAGGCATTGCGGTTGCCGATCTTGATCGCCTGGTGCGCCATGTGATCGAATCGGCGGGATACGGTCCCTGGCGCTACCAGCACCATACCGGTCACGGCTTCGGCGTGCTGGCGGTCGAGCCGCCCTGGATTCTTCCGTCGAGCGACGCTCTGCTGGCAGAAGGGATGGTCATCGCCATCGAACCGGGGATCTACCATCCCGAACACGGTGGCATGCGGCTCGAAGGAAACTATATCGTGACGGCAGACGGATGTGAGTCGCTCGCCGGGTATACGGCGATGCTGACCGAGTGCAGGTAAAAGGTGGTCAAGATGCATGTTCTGGTGACCGGGGGAAGCGGCAAAGCCGGGCGGTGGGTCATTCCCGAACTGCTCGATCACGGCTATCGCGTAACGAATGTGGACCTGCGTCCGTCGAGTCAGGCGCACACGTTCTACGCCGACCTGACCGATCTGGGGCAGACATTTGGCGTCCTCGAAGGGAAAGACGCCGTCATTCATCTGGCTGCCATCCCGTGGCCCGGCGAACACCCTCCCGAAGTGGTGTACCGGGTGAATACCCTTTCGACGTTCAACGTGCTTCAGGCTGCCTGCGTTCTCGGCGTTCGCACCGTCGCGCTGGCGAGCAGCGAATCCACGCTCGGCTTTCCCTTCGCGTTTCGTCCGATCCGTCCTGAACGCATGCCCATCGACGAAACCCACCCGCTGCTGGCGCAGGACGCCTATGGGTTGTCAAAGATTGTGCTGGAGGAACTTGGGCGCGGCTTTGCCCGCCGCGACCCGCGCATGTCGATCGTGGCGCTGCGTTTTTCGTACATTCTTCCGCCGGATGATTATGCGACAGAGTTGAAGCGCGCATGGGACGATCCGCTCAACAACGCCTTCAATTTCTGGGCATACGTCGATGCCCGCGACGCAGCGCGCGCGTGCCGGCTTGCCATCGAACGCCGTCCCGAAGGATTTCATGCGCTCTACGTCGCTGCGCGCGACACCCTTATGCGCGAACCGACGCTGGACCTTCTGCAACGCATTGATGCAATGCCTCCCACGGTTGCGCCGCACTTCGGCGGGCGCTCGTCGCCGCTCGACTGCACCCGCGCTGCGCAGGCGATCGGATGGGAACCGCTCTATTCCTGGGAAACAGTTGTTGGTTCCGCATAGGTTCTGAAGGCGGGGGGCGTTATGCTCCGGCGACCGCATGTTCTGTTTCAGCCCGCAGCGCGGCAGCATTTTGTGCGCGGCGTGCGATGCGTCGTCGCCGCGCTGCGCCCGACGCTCGGTCCGTTTCCGCGCGGTGTGCTGGTCGTACCTGAGCGCGGCATCGGGCAGGAACCGGAATGGCTCGACAGCAGCGGGGTCATTGCGCGCCGGATCGTGCGGCTGGCGGACGAATACGCCGATCCGGGCGCGATGTTTGTGCGCCACATGGTCTGGCGGCTGCACGAAGAGATTGGCGATGGCGCCGCCACGGCTGCGGTCATCTTCCAGGAATTGCTCGAACAGGGGATGCGGCATATCGCCGCTGGCGGCGACCCCATGCGTTTGCAACGCCACCTTATCGCCGCTGCGGAGTCGATCTGCGCGGCGCTGGCGGCGCAGGCGACACCGCTCGAAGAACGCCAGCAGATTGCGAGCGTCGCCGAAAGCCTGTGCGCCGATCCGCTCATCGCCGTCGCGCTGGGTGACGTCTTCGCCATCATGGGCGCTGATGGGTGCGTCGAGGTGCGCTCCGGTGTTCGCCCTGGCATCGAGCGGGAATATACTGAGGGCATGGTGTATGAAAGCGCCATCCTTGCGCCGCTCCCTCAATCCGAAGGCGTTCCGCGCCAGATGGAACTTGAACAGGCAGCAGTGGTGATCAGCGATCTGGAGGTCGCCGATCCTCACGATCTGCTCCCTGCCATGGAGCAGGCGCTGGCGTCAGGAGCGAAGGCGCTCGTGCTGATGGTCGATCATCTCGCCGATGAGGCGCGCGCGCTGCTGGAGATCAACCGCCGCACTGGCGCTCTTCCCTCCCTCGCCGTGCGCGTGCCGGGATTGCGGCGTGAGGAGCAGATCGCGGCGCTCGACGACATCGCCGTGTTGACTGGCGGCGTCCCACTGCGCCGGGAGACGGG
>DAOTWI010000126.1:0-3291 GCA_034436075.1 Roseiflexus sp. | reverse complement strand
GCTGCTCGCTTCCCCACCCCGCCGGAGATCGCCCGCGCCGAATTCACGCTGACCGAAGCGCGCTGGGGCAGTTACAGCGCCGCGACGCGCACGGTGCGCCTGAACGCCCTCCTGCTGCGCATGCCGCGCTGGGTGCTCGAAGCGGTCGCAGCCCACGAGATTGCGCATGCTGTTCATCCCGACCATTCGCCCGCATTCTGGCGCCTGCTACGGCGCGTCTGCCCCGACACTGATCGGGCGCAGGCGTTCCTCAATGCCGTGACATGGATGGCGCGCACCTGGCGCGATCTGCCGCCGGTCGAGCGCGCGCTTCTGACGGGAATGCCGGATGAACCTGATGAGGCGTAACACTGGTTTGAGTCGTGCGGCGTTGTGTAAGCACATACTTCGCCTCATTTCTGCCGCCTGGACCCTATCACCCTTTACAGTGCGCCAACAGTGATGTACAATCCTGTCGGCTTATCGTTCTGTGAGAGAACATTCCCGATACCAGAGAGGAAAAAGTATGAACAGAGAATATACGGCGGTTATCAAACAAGAAGATGGTTGGTGGATAGGATGGATTGAAGAAGTTCCAGGGGTGAATTGCCAGGAACGTACACGAGAAGAACTACTGGACACACTCCGAATAACGTTGAGAGAGGCTCTGGAACTAAACCGCCAGGATGCTCTATCCGCCGCCGGATCAGACTTTCAAGAAGAGACCATCGCTGTATGAAGCGAACGGTATTGCTCCAGCACCTTCGCTCACACGGTTGCGAGTTGCTGAGAGAAGGCAGTCGTCATTCATGGTGGCATAATCCCGCACTGAATAAGCGCTCAGCAGTACCGCGACATTCTGAAATAAAGGATACCCTTGTAAAGAAAATATGCAAGGACCTTGGCATACCACCGGTGAAATAGCTTCACCAAGACGAACCAAACTATAGCAACGCTATCCCTTTGACAGTCACCGCCAGCTATGCTAGAATCGACACAGAGGGCGACGTAGCCAAGTGGTAAGGCAGGGGTCTGCAAAACCCCCATTCACCGGTTCGAATCCGGTCGTCGCCTCCACATCCGGTGCAACGCTGGCGTTAGTCAGCGCATTACACAATCCGCTATCATCCAAACGACGCGCGCTGTTCAACCACCGAAGGCGCGCGAAGGCGGCGACGTTGCAGCCGCAGGTTCAGAGCGTTTGCCTGCGCACGCCTTGTCGCCCCTTACCAGTCACAAAAACAGCAGACAGCTACGAGGCTTGGGCGCCAGGGCGCGCAGATTCGCACCCGTCTTTTGGTGTGATTGCTGCGCCTGTTCGAGAGTGCGTCGGGCATGATGCCGTCCTGCCATCCAATCCCTTCCGGCGCAACGTAGCATGCGATAACTGTTCATTGCAGAACATCATCGAATTGTGAATAGACTGTCACACAATTGTTCATTTCGAGAACCGCAATCCCTGCTATCATGGAAGCGGGTTCGCCGGGAAGCGACCCGCGTCAGTGGCATATCACCCGTCGTGGCGCAGGTTCTGCCACGACTCATGAGGGCGGATGTCGTCTCGCAACGGTGCGTACACTGACAATCGCGCACACGCGCGACCGCTCCTGGAAAGGACGCATCGGCTATGGGAATGCCCATCGATATCGACCTGGACGCGCTGGATGTTCCGGAACTCGAACGTCTGCGCGATGCCATCAACCGTCGCATTCTGCAAAAGCGGCGCACCAAAGGTCTGACACTGCCAGAATTGTTGCGTCTCTTCGAGGAAACGAAGGCGGTGCTCGCTGAACATCATCTGGAATGGCGCTCGCTCGAACGCTGGCAGTGGATGGATGGCGAGATCAAGTTCTGGCTCAACCCGGTCGATCAGGAGTCCTATCGCGCAGGGTGGTACTCGATCGATGATCTGATTGCGTGGGTCTACAACGAGGGACCAATCGTCATCCACCCCGAAGCGGAGGAAGACGACGATAGCGATGAACAATGGGACGCGCGCGATACGGTGGTGATCCACTGGCTGCCCGACAATGAAACCCACACCGTGTCGCGCTGACAGAGCATGCGCTTATCCCACCCGCAGACCGCAGTTCGGGCAGAAGACAGCGGTCTGCGGCATCTGAAAACCGCACGAAGGGCAGACTTTGCCTCCGGCGACCGGTTGCGGCGGCGGCTCAGGCGTCGCCGGGCGCGGCGGATCGACGCTCACAGGAACATGCTGCGCACGAGGAGCAGGCGCCGGTTCAATAAACACCTGCCCCTGAACATGGCGCAACTCCTCTTCTTTCAACGTCAAGCTCGCCTGCAACGCTTCGATCTCACGCAACAGCGCCGCCAGCGTAGGCGACTGGATAGCGCCAGCTTTGAGCAGTTCGATGGCCCGATCGCCAAACTCCAGCCGTTTGGCGTCAACCTGGCGGCGAAGATTGCTGAGTTCGCCCTGAATGGCCGTCACGCGCTGAAACTTTTCCGCCTCGAAGCGCGCGCGATCAACCCCTTCGGACAACTTCCGGCTCAATTCATCGAGGAAACCCATCATCCACCCCCTGCTTTTCCTGTATCATACAGGAGCGTCTTGTGTACAAAGAGGTTCCATGTCAGATCGACCTGAACGGCGCGTCACGCGCGGGTGTATCGGCATCGTTATCGTGGCGCTGAGTGCGCTCTTCGTCAATGCCTGGCAGACCGGCTGGAGCGCCGTCACAATTGCGCTGATCGCGGTTCTGGCGGCGGCGATTGTCGCCGCCATCGCAATCAACATCGTCGAACGCAACCGGTGAATGTGCTGCACTTTCGCCTGGCGAGACCCTACGGCGTCGCCGGCACGAGAATGAACCCCGTGATCGACGCGCGATATTTGGCGCCGTTCGCATCTTCGGAGATTTTCGCCGGTTCGCCGCCAATATACGTTGGCGGCGAACTGACAAGGACCTGCGCCTGCGGTCCGAACTGCTCCTGAACAGCGCGCGTATAGACGTCAATAAACGCCTGCCTGACATCCTTGCCGGGTGGAACCACCACTTCGACATTTTCGAGGGTGAATGGCTTTTGGATCAGGCGTTGCGGCGTTGGCGTCGCCAGCGCCGGGATCGACCGAATAGCACGCGCAGTGAGATCGGGAAACGCCAGCGCGACGGTCGCCGACAGCAGCGCGATGACCACAAGCACAAACAGTACCGTGCCCACCCCGAAAGATCGCCGCTTTTTTGCGGGCGCTGCCGGTTTCTGGGCTGGCGCGGCTGCCGAAGCAGACGACGGCGCTGCCGATGGCGGCGTCACCGGAGCGCCTCGACTGGTCGGCGGCGCTGCGGG
>DAOTWI010000125.1:0-7432 GCA_034436075.1 Roseiflexus sp. | reverse complement strand
ATCGATCCGGTCACCATGCTGACCGGACCGATCCCGGCGACGCGGCGTGCGCTGGAACGGGCAGGGCTTCGGGTTGAGGACATCGACCTGTTCGAGGTCAACGAAGCGTTTGCGCCGGTGGCGCTGGCATGGCAGAAAGAACTTGGCGCACCCTGGGAGCGAGTCAACGTCAATGGCGGCGCGATTGCGCTGGGGCATCCGCTGGGCGCAACCGGCGGACGGATCATGGCGACCCTGCTGCACGAACTGGAGCGGCGCGAGGGGCGTTACGGTCTGATCGCCATCTGCGAAGGGGGCGGCATGGCGAATGCGACGATCATCGAGCGTGTGTAGCAGATTGCTTCGCGCTGCGTCGAACATTTCATCACCACGCATCCGCTTCTCATCCTCGCCGCTATTCTGCTACACGCCATCATATGTTGCCGCCCATTATCGCGTCTGCTATACTACACGGAACGGAAGCGCACTCACCAGATAACATCTGCGTTGCGTGCGACGCCGGAGATTGTAACGTATGGCGTTGATCACCCTCGACATCAACGGCGAGCGCAAAACGCACCCGATTGAGGCGCGCGGGTTGCGTATCGGGCGGGCGCTCGAGAATGACATTGTGCTCAATCACGCCACCGTCTCACGTCACCATGCTGAGATCGTCCTCAACGGGCGTGATGTCTGGGTGCGTGACACCAACAGCCGTAATGGCGTCTTCGTTAACCGGCTGCGCATCCGGGAAGAGCAGTTGCGCGATGGCGACACTGTGCAGATCGGGCCGTTCGAGCTCCACTTTGAGGAGCGCGCCGCGCAGAATGTGGTGCTCGACGACAGCCGCTACTTTCCAGTGGCTGCCGAGGCGCGCGGCGTCTCGACCAGCGATGTGCCCGAACTTGCCATCGATCTGCGCGAGTTCTTCCGTATTTCGCGGCGTCTGAGCCTGATTATCACGATGAACGAATTGCTCGACGCTGTGATCGAAGAGGTGTTGCGCCTGATACCGGCGCAGCGCGCGTTGCTCCTCCTGAAACGCGATCACGAACTGGTGCCGCGCGTCATCTATCCGCCCTTCCAGCAGGATGTGGTCATCAGTTCAACGATTGCGCGCAAAGCGCTCGATGCAGGTGAAGTGGTGTTGACGCGCGATGCACGCATCGAAATTGGCGGCACCGAGAGCATTATCAGCGCCAATATTCGCTCGGCGCTTTGTGCGCCGCTGCTCGTCGAACACGGATCGATCGGGTTGATCTACCTCGACTCGCCGGGGCGCGACCGGTTCGGACCGCGCGAGCGCGACCTGCTGGCAGCGATTGCAAGCCAGGCCGCGATCACAATCGAACGCGCCCGGCTGACCGAAGAACTGCGGAAGCAGGAGGCGAGCCGCCAGTTGTTCGAACGCTTCGTCTCTCCCAGCGTGGCGCGCGATGTCGCCAGTTACTTTTCCGAACACGGGCGCCTGCGTGAGCCGCAGGAATTGATCGTCAGCGTTCTGTTCGCCGATGTGAAAGGGTTCTCGTCGCTCTCCGAGCGCCTTTCGCCGCGCGACGTACAGGACCTGCTCAACGAGTATCTCCACGAAATGACCGAGGTGATCTTCCGGCACAACGGCACGCTCGACAAGTACATCGGCGACGGCATTATGGCGGTTTTCGGCGCGCCGCAGGTGAATGAATATCAGGATTATCACACCACTGCCATTGAAGCGGTGGACGCCGCGCTCGATATGATCGCGGCGCATCGCCGCCTGATCGAAAAACTCGATCCGTCCAAGGCGTTCGATTTTCGCATTGGAATCAACACCGGTCCCGTGTATGCCGGGTTCTTCGGAACGCGGCAGCGCCTGGAGTATACGGTAATCGGCGATACGGTCAATACTGCGGCGCGCCTCGAGAGCCGCGCCGATCTCAACTCGGTGCTGATTTCCGAAGCGACGCGCAACGCGATCGGCGATGCGTTCATTGTGCAGGAAATGGGCGATTATCAGCTGAAAGGCAAAGCCCAACTCGTTCACACCTACAAAGTTATCGGTCGCGCCGCTCAACGCCGCGCACGCGAAACGGGGGTATTCCGCACGCCGTGAGCCGTAGTGACGCAGGGCGTCCATTCCCCGTGTGACGGGGACGTGCCACACGCTGTGAGATGCCTTTCTGAAGGTCAGAGATCATGAGGTTTGTATGCCCGTCGTGGTTGGCATTCGATTCAAGGACTCAGGCAAGACATATTATTTTGATCCGAATGGCATCGAGGCGCTGGCGCAGGGTGATCATGTGATCGTCGAAACCGTGCGCGGTCCGGAACTGGCAAAGGTCGCAACTCCGCCGCGCCTGGTCGATCCTGAAGAGATCGTCGGCGACCTGAAGCCAGTGCTGCGTCGCGCAGAACCGATTGACTTCGAACGCCTGCGCCAGTTGAATAGTCGCCAGGATGAATTGCTGGCGCGCTGCGCCGAAAAGATTCAGGAGCACGGTCTGCCGATGCGCCTGGTGAAGGCGGAGTATTCGTTCGACGGCTCACGGCTGACGTTCTACTTCACTTCCGAAAAACGGGTGGACTTCCGCGCGCTCGTGCGCGACCTGGCGCGCACCTTCCGCACCCGCATCGAACTGCGCCAGATCGGTCCGCGCGATGAAGCCAAACTCCTCGGCGGCATCGGTCCGTGCGGTCGCCTCCTCTGCTGTGCAACCTTCCTTCCCGACTATGCGCGCGTCTCGATCAAGATGGCAAAAGACCAGGACCTGCCGCTCAACCCGACCAAGATCAGCGGGGTGTGCGGTCGCCTGCTCTGCTGCCTCTCCTATGAACACGAACAGTATGTCGCCGTCAAAAGCCGGATGCCGCGCAAGGGCACATGGGTCCAGACTCCCGACGGACCGGGTGAGGTGGTGGGGGTCAATGTTCTGCGCGAGACGGTCATTGTGGCGCTCGCCAGCACCGGTTTGCAGGAAGAGTTCCTGCCAGCGCAGATCCAGGAAGCGACCCGGCACGTCGGTGAAGTCGCGCGTAGTCGGAACGCTGAAGGGATCACGCCGGCTGCCAGAATGCGCGCCGAACGCCAGGAACGCCGCGCCGATCAGGCTCAGGGGCGCCAGGGCGAAAAACGGCTGCTGCGCGATTCGATCAATAATCCCGATGTGCTCGAAGCGTTAGAATGGCTTGGAGAAGGGATCGAGGAGGCGCCGCTCGAATTGCTTGACGAAGAAGAACTCTATCAACAATCTACTGATGCGCCCGACGCTTATTCTTCATCGGGTCGATCCGCGCCGGTATCGCAGACCCGGCGACCGCCTGACCGTGTTGATGCCCCTGCTCCGCTCCCCGGAGAGAAACGGTCCCAATCACCGGCTTCACCAACGCCCGCTTCACCGCAACGCCCGCGTCGTCGTCGCCGCAATACGTGATGTCACAGGAGCGCTCCATGTATCGAGTCGGTATCATTGGCGCCGGCAAACCCTGGCGTTCCGCCGGAGCAACCGGGTTTGGCATGGCGCATATGCACGCTGAAGGATATCAGGCATCGCCTGATACGCACCTGGTTGCCGTCGCCGACCTCAATCTCGACAATGCCAGAGCATTCCAGCAGCGGCATAGCGTCGCCGCTGCGTATCAGGACTATCGCGAGATGCTGGCGCAGGAACGCCTCGACATCGTCAGCATCTGCACCTGGCCCCACCTGCACGCCGAAATGGTCATCGCCTGCGCAGAATCTGGCGTGCGCGCCGTCCATTGCGAAAAGCCGATGGCGCCAACCTTCGGCGAAGCGAAGCGCATGGTTGCCGCGTGTGAAGCCAGCGGGACACAGTTGACCTTCAACCATCAGCGACGCTTTGGCGCCCCGTTTCAGGCGGCGCGCGATCTGCTGCGCGCTGGCGCTATCGGAAGGCTGCGCCGGATGGAAGCGACATGCAACGATCTGTTCGACTGGGGAACGCACTGGTTCGATATGCTCTTCTTCTTCAACGACGAAACGCCGGTTGAGTGGGTGATCGGTCAGATCGATGTGCGCGACGCCCGAACGATCTTCGGTGTCACCGTCGAAGGACAGGGAGTCAGTCAGTTTCGCTTTCACAATGGGGTGACCGGCATGGTGCTGACTGGCGCCAGCGCGCCGGATCCGCTCATCATTCGACTGTACGGCGATGATGGTCTGATCGAGATCGGCGGGAGCGATGAGGCGCCACTGCGCTTGTGGAATGGACGTGTGACAGGCTGGCAGATCATCACGGTCAGTGAAGGATTACACGACTCCGCCTGCCATACCCGCGCCATTCTCGACCTGATCGATGCGCTGAACGCCCGGCGCGAGCCGGAACTGTCGGCGCGCCGGGCATTGCGCGCCACTGAACTGATCTTTGCAACGTATGAATCGAGCCGTCGCCGCGGGCGTGTCGATCTGCCGCTGACCAGCGACGACTCGCTGCTCACGGCGCTTATGGCGAGCGGCGAGCGGGTTGTGCAGAAAGACTGATGCACAGGCGCGAAGATGGGAAAGGCGCAGGGGCAGGTCGTGTGATGGAGTTTGAGAACATAATCCGGTATCGCCACGTCCAGCCCGCGCAGGCGGGCTTCGCATCCCGTAGCCCGCGACGTATGGCTTTTGAGAAATTAATCCGGTATCGCCCCGTCCAGCCCGCGCAGGCGGGCTTCGCTTCCCGTAGCCCGCGGCTTCAGCCGCCGGGCGGGGAGGCGGAGAGAGGCATAATGGTTCAAACTCCATCAGCCGCAGGGCGGGTAGACGGTAGCACGCGGCAAAAAGGAGAGCGGTCATGTATGCGCACAGAGTCGCGCCTGGTGTGCGCGTCCGGTTGCCCGACATCGACCCCGACGCCAACGGCGGGTTGACGAAAGAAGAAGGACGGGCGCGTTTCGCTGAACTCAACGCCGAACTCGATGTGATGCAGGAGGAGTTGTACGCCGCCGGGATCCACGCGCTGCTCCTCATCCTCCAGGGCATGGATACAGCGGGCAAGGATGGCGCGATCCGCAATGTGATGCTCAATCTCAACCCGCAGGGTTGTCGCGTCGAGTCGTTCAAAGTTCCGACTGAAGAGGAACTGGCGCATGACTTTCTCTGGCGTGTGCACAAGGTTGTCCCACGCAAAGGCATGGTCGGCGTCTTCAACCGTTCGCACTACGAAGACGTGCTGGTGGTGCGCGTCCATGCGCTCGTTCCTGAAACAGTCTGGCGGGCGCGCTACGATCAGATCAACGCCTTCGAGCGTCTGCTCGCCGACACGGGCACGATCATCGTCAAATGTTTTCTGCACATCAGCAAAGAGGAGCAGGAACAACGATTATTGGCGCGCGAGAAGGATGTGACGAAAGCCTGGAAACTTTCGGCGGGCGACTGGCGCGAGCGCGAACGCTGGAGCGACTACATGGCGGCGTATGAAGAGGCGTTGACCCGTTGCAGCACGGAGTATGCACCGTGGTATATCATCCCAGCCAATCGGAAATGGTACCGTGATCTGGCGATCAGTGAGGCGCTGGTCGAGACGCTGCGCCCCTACCGCGACGACTGGCGCCGCGCGCTGGACGCCATGAGTCGCGCGCGGCGCGCCGAACTGGAAGCATTTCGCGCCGGACAACGCAAAACGATATGAACGCCAACCCGGACAATCGGTCGTCTCCGCCGCTGGCGCTGGCGTCGGCTTCACCGCGACGGCGCGAGTTGCTGGCGTACCTTGGCGTGCCATTCCGGATCATCGCCACCGATGCCGAAGAGCACGATCATCCGCCGCCGCCGGAGATCGTCGCCGCGCTGCCGCCGCTGGCATTGCCCTTGTTCGACCATCCAACGCTGCGCGCCTGGCGCAAAGCCAGCGCCGCTTGCGCATCCGCGCCCGATAGTGTTATCATCGGCGCCGATACCATTGTGACGCTCGAAGGGGATGTGCTGAACAAACCCATCGACCCCGACGATGCGCGCCGGATGCTGCGTCGCCTGTCGGGAAAGACACATACCGTGTATACTGGTCTGGCAGTCATCGACGCTCGAAAGATGCATGCGCCGCCCTTCTTCGACCTCGTTGCCAGTCAGGTGACAGTCGCCGCACTGAGCGATGCCGACATCGACGCCTATGTCGCTACCGGCGAGCCGCTCGACAAAGCCGGCGCCTATGGCATTCAGGGATTGGGGGGGCGGTTGGTGCGCTCAGTGTCCGGCAGTTACACCTGTGTCGTCGGGCTGCCGCTGGTCGAGACCTGGCGCCTCCTGCGCGCCGCTGGAATCAGAGGATTGCGCGATCCGGCGGAGGGATACCGGCGCTGGCTGCTCGATCTGGGAAAGGAGATACCGCCGTGTCCGCCAACCCTGCCGTAAAACTGCTGATCGTCGATGACCATCCGCTCTTTCGTCAGGGCGTGCGCGCGGCGCTCTCCATCTACCGCGATATTGTCGTGGTCGGCGAGGCGTCATCCGGGGAAGAGGCGCTGGAGTGGATGAACGCGGCGCCGCCCAACCTGGAGCCCAATGCCGTGGTGGTCGATCTGAACCTGCCGGGGATAAACGGGCTGGAATTGACCCGTCAGCTCCGCCTTAATTACCCCGGCGCCGGCATTGTTGTGCTGAGTGTGTACGAGAGTGATGAACAGGCGTTCAATGCACTGCGCGCCGGCGCCTCGGCATATCGCTCGAAGGACGTGCACCCGGACGAACTGGCAAACGTTCTCCGCCGCGTCGCCCGCGGCGAGTATGTCATTAACGACGTGGTGCTTGACGATCCAAAAGTTGCTGGCAGAGTCCTGTCGCAGTTCCGCAACCTCCCGCAGGATATGACCAGTCTGCAAGAGACCGAATTCCCGCTCTTCACCCCCCTGAGCGACCGTGAGATCGAAGTGCTCGAACGCATCGCGGCTGGCGGCAGCAATCGCGACATCGCCGAAGCGCTGCACATCAGCACACAAACGGTCAAAAACCACATTTCGTCGATCCTGCGCAAACTCTCGCTGAACGACCGGACGCAGGCAGTGCTCTATGCCCTGCGTCGCGGCTGGATCGAAGCGCCCGGTGCGATCCGCAGCGAACCACTCTCCTCCGATGCTGAGGAGGAAGAGAATGAGTGATCCGCCCCATGTCACACCCTATCCGTCGTCAATCGATGAAGGCGAGACACTGCCGCAGGATGCGCGCGCGTTGATTGTGCTGAATCCGTTCGCCGGGCAGGCGGCTGCACTACGGCAGAACGTCGAAGCGGCGCGCGCCGTCTGGCAGACGCACGGATGGATGGTGGACGTCGCAACGACGCATCAGGCTGGCGATGGTACGCGCCTGGCGGGCGAGGCGGCGCAGCAGGGGTACGATGTCGTGGCAGCGGCTGGCGGCGACGGCACGATCAACGAGGTGATCAATGGTCTGGCGGGAACGCGCACGGCGCTGGCGGCGCTGCCGGTCGGCACGGTCAATGTCTGGGTGCGCGAACTCGGCTTGCCGCTCGAACCGCGC
>DAOTWI010000124.1:0-5874 GCA_034436075.1 Roseiflexus sp. | reverse complement strand
ACCGGTTCCGGTAAACGCGCCAGTATGAGGTTGACCATCTGGCGCCAGGGTTCGTGCGGGTTGCGATCAAGCGCGCGCTGACCGGCTTCTCCCAGCAGATGAGCGTAGTGCTGCAACGCGCTGATCAGGAAGTCGGGCGGGGTCTGAAGCAGGTTGGACAGGCTCAACCGCCGCACCAGCGCCATCAACTGGTCACGCAGGAGATCGAGCGCGTTCGCGCGCAGTTCCAGCAACGCCATACGAGTGACATCGGCGGTCACCAGCGGGTGCCCGTCCCGGTCGCCGCCAACCCATGTGCCGAAGGTGATCAATGGCAGGGAGTCGGGAGTGTCCAGCAATGCCGGGTTATTGCCAACCGCTTGCCACACCTGACGCAACCGTTGATCATGGTACGCCAGCGCCTCGGGGAAGACATTCCGAAGATAGTGAATGACATTGCGCAATTCAGAGGCGACATCAGGCCGTTCGAGAAAGATGTCGCCGGTCCGCCAGAGACGTTCCAGGATGGCGCACACATCGTCGGCGATCCCCTGCCGTTCCAGCGGCGTCCACATCTGGTTTTCGGCTTTGACCAGTTGCAGGTAGAGTTCACGGTAGTGCGCCAGCACTGTTGCGCGTTTGGCTTCGGTGGGATGCGCCGTCAGGACAAGTTCAACCTGGATGCGCGGCAACGCAGCGGCAATTTGCACATCGCTCAAACCTGCGGTGCGCAACTGAACGAGTATCTGACCCCACAGACCGCGCAGCGAAGCCGGTCCGTCAACCGTCTCGGCGACGCGACGCGTCTGCGCTTCGGCATTCTCTTCGACCAGGTTGAGCAACTGAAAGGCGATCGCATAGGCCTGCGGGGCGCGGTCGGGCAATTGCACCGGGCAAGACGGATGTCCCGTCCAGGGCAACAGTCCGTGAATATCTGCCGCGCCTGCGGCATCCAGCACCTCGTAGAAACGATCAAGCAGCCAGCGGAGATCGCGCTCAACGCGCGCCTGCGCTGGTATGTCACCCATACCGAAGCTCATATGCTCAATCCTCCTCACGACAGGATCATCTCTCATTCACAGGAGGTACGCAGTCACCTTACCGACGAGCCGTGTGGCGGCTCTGTTTGCCTTCGGCAGAGCGGTATTTGTCTTCTTTTGTGGTGCGGTGCGGCGACAATGCCGCTGCACCGCACCACTTTGATCGGGAGCGGCACGTTGCCGCAGGCTCTGGCGAAGCCAGAAAACGCGCCACCGCATAAGTCCGGTCACTCACAGGAGGTACGCGGTCACCTTACCGACGAGCCGTATGGCGGCTTTGTTTGCTTTCGGCAGCGCGGTATATACCTTCTTTTGCGGTGTGGGGCGGCGGCTTTGCTGCTGCCCCACACCACCTTAACTGGGAGCGCCGCGCTGCCGCAGGCTTTGGCAGAGCCAGAAAACGCGCCACTGCGTAAGTCCAGTTACTCAAGGCAATCGCTGATAGATTTCCGTCAGATCGCGCAGGCGCCCGGCAAGCTGCTGATCAAGCGCCCCTGGCGGCACGCGCCAGGTCCAGTTGTGCGACCCAAGAGTGCCGGGCAGGTTCATCCGCGCCTCGCTCCCCAATCCGAGCAAGTCCTGCACCGTCGTCATCGCTGTAGCAGCGACCGACATCCAGGCAGTGCGGATGAATGCCCAGGCGATGTCATCGGCGCCGCCGCAGAGATAACGCAGCGCATCACGGCGCTCGGCGTCGGTCGAACTGTTCGTGAACCAGCCGACAAGCGTGTCGTTGTCGTGGGTGCCGGTGTAGGCGACGCAGGCATGTGGATAGTTGTGCGGGAAGAACCGATCCCCTTCGCGGCGGTTGAAGGCGAACTGGAGAATGCGCATCCCCGGAAAGCCGAACTGCGCCATGAGCGCGTCGAGACCGGCGCGCGACTCGGGCGTGAAATCGCCCAGGTCCTCGGCAATGATGGCGACATCGCCGAGCGCCGCTGTGACTGCGGTAAACAGGTCCGCGCGCGGGCCATCGACCCACCGGCCATTGATTGCGGTCGTCTCGCCTACCGGAATCTCCCAGTAGTTGTAGAACCCGCGAAAATGGTCGATGCGCACAACATCGGCGAGCACAAATGCGGCGCGAAAGCGGTCGATCCACCAACGATACCCCTCGGCCGCCATCACGTCCCAGCGGTAGAGCGGGTGCCCCCAGAGTTGTCCCGTCTCGCTGAAATAATCCGGCGGCACACCGGAGACCACGGTTGGACGCAGGTTCGCATCGAAGTGGAACAGACGCAGATTCGCCCAGACATCGGCGCTGTCGAGCGCGACAAAGATCGGCACATCGCCGATGATGCGGATGCCGCGACTGCTGGCATAGCGCCGCAGTTCCTGCCACTGAGTGAAGAACGCCCACTGGAAGTATTGGTGCGCTTCGATCACGTCCGCGAGTTCGGTGCGCGCCAGCGCCAGCGCGTCCGGGTCGCGCGCCGCAAGCGCCGGAGACCACTCCGTCCATGCGCGCATGCCGTGCGCCTGTTTCAGCGCCATAAAGAGCGCCACATCATCGAGCCAACCCGCCTGCTCTGCACAGAATCGCTCGAACGGCGCGCGATCAGCGGCAGGTTGCGCCTGAAAGCGCCGGAACGCGCGATCCAGCAACGCCGATTTCCAGACGATCACAGCGCCGAAATCGACCCGTTCATCAGAGAATGCCGGATGATCAACGAGATCGTCAGGGGTCAGATGTCCGGCAGCGAGCAGGCGATCAGGGCTGATCAGCATCGGATTGCCCGCAAACGCCGAAGTTCCCTGGTAGGGCGAGTCGGCATATCCGGTTGGACTGAGCGGCAGAACCTGCCAGTACGTCTGCCCGGCAGACTCCAGGAAATCGACGAAGCGATACGCTTCATCGCCCAGGTCGCCGATGCCGTATGGACCGGGAAGCGATATCGGATGCAGGATCACTCCGCTGCGCCGTGGAAACGTGCTCATAGGAATACGACTCGTTGACAAATTCGCACACCCGGATTATACACTGGTATCGCACGGTTGTATCAGCATGCCATGCTCGCAACCGGCATCGTGTTCATGGTTGTCATCCTGGCGCTTGCCGGCGCACCATCAGTGCGCGCCGTATATACCAGCCCGACCGGTGGACTGGTAACTACGTCTCCTTCATCACAGGCAGGACCCGCAACGCCATATCCCTCGGAAATCACCGTCAGCTGACATTATGCTACCATGTCCGTCACCCGCTTATCTCGAAGGAGCGCAGCATGGTTGACCTCGATCTGACCTGGATCCGCGCACAGTTTCCTGCCCTGGCGCAGGAAATGGATGGTCGTTCCGTCGTGTTTTTTGATGGTCCGGGAGGAACGCAGGTTCCTCAGCGGGTGATCGATGCAATCGCTGAGTACCTGACCCTGCACAACTCGAATACGCATGGCGCCTTTGCGACCAGCCGCCAGACCGACGCGACCATCGACGCGGCGCGCGCCGCCATTGCGGATTTCCTCGGATGTGATGCCGATGAGGTGGTCTTCGGTCCGAATATGACCACCCTGACGTTTGCGATCAGCCGGGCGTTCGGGCGTGAGATCCGCCCTGGCGACGAGATCGTCGTCACTCGCCTGGATCACGATGCCAACGTGGCCCCCTGGCAGGCGCTCGAAGAGCGCGGCGCGATCGTTCGGATGGTCGATATCGACGTGGAGGATTGCACCCTCGACATGGCGGACATGGCGCGCGCCATCAATCCCCGCACGAAGCTGGTGGCGGTCGGATACGCGTCGAATGCGGTCGGCACGATTAACGACGTGGTGACGATCACGCGCATGGCGCACGATGTCGGCGCCATGGTGTATATCGACGCGGTGCACTACGCGCCCCATGGACCGATTGATGTCCGCGCGCTCGACTGTGATTTTCTGGCATGCTCGCCGTACAAGTTCTTCGCGCCGCACATGGGTGCGCTCTACGGCAAGCGCGAGCATCTGGAGCGCCTGCGCCCATACAAGGTGCGCCCCGCCTCCGATGCCGCCCCCAACCGCTGGGAAACCGGCACCAAAAATCACGAAGGGCTGGCAGGGGTTACCGCTGCGATTGACTATCTGGCAGAGCTGGGTCAGCGCGTAAAACCGGCAACGACACGACGCACGGCGCTCATCCAGGCGATGAAAGCCATTCAGGCGTATGAGCAGAGTCTCTCGCACCGACTGATCGCCGGTCTTCTTGCCATTCCGGGAGTGACCTTCTACGGCATCAGCGATCCAGCGCGCTTCGCGTGGCGCACCCCAACCGTAGCCATACGCATGGAAGGGCGCACTCCGCGCGAGCTCGCTGAGCGCCTGGGGGAGCGTGGCATTTTCTGCTGGGACGGCAACTACTACGCCATCAACCTGACCGAGCGCCTCGGCGTCGAAGCCGACGGCGGCATGCTGCGGATCGGGCTGGTGCACTACAATACCCCGGAGGAGATCGACCGGTTGCTGGAAGCATTGCGGGAGATCAGGAGTGAGGAGTGAGGGGTGAGGTTCTCAGTTCCTGGTTCTCAGTTCCTGGTTCTCAGTTCCTGGTTCTCAGTCGATTTGACAAACCCAGGCGTCCTGCGTATGATTCACATGGTCATCACGGGGCGTGGCGCAGCCTGGTAGCGCACAGCGTTTGGGACGCTGGGGTCGTGGGTTCGAATCCCTCCGCCCCGACCACCCGCACCAGAACTATCTTCGCGTAAGCCCGCACCTGCGGGTTGTATGAGTTTACCCCAAAACTGCATCCAAACAACGTTTTCTATCGTATAATAGAGCGAATAGGAGTGTGCCCCCTCAGATCGCCGGGGGTATTATTGGTGTATCGTTTACTTTTTTGATTATTGACAAGGCAAGCGCCCTGAGTGTATGATTATGTCGGGTTCTTGTCATCAAGAGCCTGGCGGGTTCGTCGCCCCCTGACATGAGCATCAGCGCTCGACCAGGCTCGTTGGGCGCGCCTGATACAGGATACGAAGAGGGCGCGGCTCCTCCCGGCATGTTCGGAGGAGCCGCGCTATGTCTCTCTAGATGGAGTTGCGCCATGAGCCGAATGATGCACGAGCAGCATCCATGGGATGAACTCGATGAGCGCCAGGAGATCGTCAACGAAGACGATGCGGCGCCAGTGACAGATATTGAAGATATTGCAGCCGAGAGTCTGGAGGAAACGCTGGAGTCGGATTCGACGCTCGATTCGATCCAGCACTACCTGCAAGAGATCGGTCGTGTATCGCTGCTGACGGCTGCGGAAGAGATTGAGCTTGCCGAGCGCATGGAGCGCGGCGCCGCCGCCGAACGTCGCCTGGCGTCGGCGGAAGATCTCAGCCCGCAGTTGCATCAGGCGCTGCTCGCCGATGTGGCCGCCGGTCAGGAAGCGCGCCGCCATCTGATCCAGGCGAACCTGCGCCTGGTGGTGAGCATTGCCAAGAAGTATGTCGGGCGTGGGCTCTCGCTGCTCGACCTGATCCAGGAAGGCAACATCGGTCTGATGCGCGCCGTCGAGAAGTTCGACTACCGCAAGGGAAACCGCTTCTCGACGTATGCCACCTGGTGGATCCGTCAGGCGGTGACGCGCGCGATCGCCGAGCAGGGACGCACCATCCGCCTGCCGGTGCACATGAGCGAGTCGGTCGGGCAGGTCAAGCGCACCGCCGACCGCCTGGCGCAGGTGCTGGAGCGGCAGCCGACGCCGGAGGAGATCGCCACAGCGCTGGGTCAGCCGACCGAGCGCATTGAGCGGGTGCTCGAAGCATCGCGCCGTCCGGTGTCGCTCGAGACGCCGGTTGGCGAGGATGGCGAGCATACGCTTGGCGATTTCTTGCAGGACAGCGAGCTGCCCACGCCGGTCGAGGCAGCGTCGCATCAGTTGCTGCGGCGCG
>DAOTWI010000123.1:0-4857 GCA_034436075.1 Roseiflexus sp. | reverse complement strand
CGCCGCCGCCGGCGCTGGCGCCGCTCCTCTTCAATGGGTTTGCATGGGATGGCAGCGCGCCCGGCGAGCAACGCTGCGAACCGCTGCCTGCCATGGTAGGCGATGGGATTCTGGCGCTCAGCCAGGCGGATACCGATCTGCTGGCGCTCGAACAGGCGCGTGCGCTGCTGCCGGAAGGGTTCGCGCCGCTGCGCGTGGCGCACATCGGGCGTCTGGCGGACGATGCCGCCGTCGATCATCTGTTGCGCGAGATGCTCCCTGGCGTAGCGGTGGTGGTTGTGCGGCTCCATAGCGCCAGCGCCTTCGCCTACGGATTGGAGCGCCTGCAGGAGTGGGCGCATGCAACCGGCGGCTTCCTGCTCTGCCTGCCAGCCGTCGAAACCCTCGACCCGGACCTCATGGCGCGTTCGACGGTCGGCGTGCCGCTGGCATTGCTGATCAGCGCCTATTTCCAGTATGGCGGTCCCTCGAACCTTGCAAACGGCTTGCAATGCCTCAGCGATCACCTGTTGCTGAGCGGCTGGGGGTACGATCCGCCGGTCGAACTACCGATGCACGGCGTGTATACGCCAGCGGCATCGTGCTGCGCCGATGACGCCGACGATGCCCGTCCGGTTGCTGGATTGCTCTTCTATCGCGCCCATCTGCTCAGCGGCAATACGGCGTTCATCGATGCGTTCATCGCGGCGCTTCAGGCGCAGGGACTGCGTGTTCGCGCGGTCCATACGCAGTCGCTCAAGGATGCTGCGAACGGGAAGGAACCTGACGCACTGCGGGTGCTGACCGAAGCGGGACCGGTGGATGTGGTGATCAGTACGTTGAGTTTTGCGCTTGGCGAAAGCGATCCGCACCCCTTCAGCGTCCTCGATGTCCCGGTCATTCAGGCGCTCGTGAGCAGTGCGTCGCGCGATGAGTGGCTGCGCAGCGGTCGCGGTCTCGGTCCGCTCGATACGGCGATGAATGTGGCGATCCCGGAGTTCGACGGGCGGATCATTGGCGTGCCGGTGGCGTTCAAGGAACAGCAGGGCGAAGCGCCAGCCCGCTCGGTTGCCGACGAGGAGCGGATGGCGCGCCTGGCGGGAATCGCCCGCCGGCTGGCGGCGCTGCGCTGCAAACCGAATGCGGAGAAGCGGATCGCGTTTGTGTTCACCAACAGCAGCGCCAAGGCGCAGCGGATCGGGAATGCAGTCGGTCTCGACGCACCTGCGTCACTCATGCGTCTGCTCCAGGCAATGCAGGATGCAGGGTATCAGGTCGGCGCCCTGCCCGACAGCGGCGACCGCTTGATCGCCGATCTGATTGCGCGCTGCTCCTACGATGAAACCTGGTTGACGACCGAACAACTGGCGCAGGCATACCGTGTTTCGGGCGCGACGTATGCCCGCTGGTTCGCCGATCTGCCGCCGGCGCTCCAGGATGCAATGACGCGCCAGTGGGGTCCGCCGCCGGGCGGGGCGTATATCCACAACGGCGATCTGGCGCTTGCCGGCATGGAGTTCGGCAACGTGTTCGTGGCGCTTCAGCCGCCGCGCGGCTACGATATGGACCCCAACACCATCTACCACCGTCCTGATCTGCCGCCGCCGCACAATTACTATGCGCTTTACCGCTGGCTGCGGGATGAGTGGCAGGCTGACGTCATCGTGCATTTGGGAAAGCACGGAACGCTGGAGTGGCTGCCAGGCAAGGGTGTGGGATTGGGCGCAACCTGTTTCCCCGACCAGTTCCTCGGCGATCTGCCGCTCATCTACCCGTTCATCATCAACGATCCCGGCGAAGGGACGCAGGCGAAGCGCCGGGCGCACGCCGTGATTGTCGATCACCTGACGCCGCCGATGACCAGCGCCGGGGCGTATGGCGATCTGGCGGAACTTGCCCAACTGGTGGATGAGTATTACCGCACCGAGCATCTCGACCCTGGCAAGTTGCCGTTGCTCCAGCGCCAGATCTGGGACGTGTTGCAGCGTTCGCACCTCCATGACGACCTGCGCTACATCCTTCAGGCGGACCACGGCGACCATCGCCACGAGTGGGACGGCAGTTTTCTGGAAGATGGCACGCCGACCGCGCTGGCGGAACTGGAGGGGCGGGAAGTAGCGCATTTGCTGGAGGATATTGAGGGGTATCTCTGTGAATTGACCGGCGCGCAGATCCGCGATGGGCTGCACACACTCGGCGTGATGCCAGCCGGTGAGCAACTGGCGGAACTGGTCTATCATCTGCTGCGCCTGCCAAACCTCGATGCCCCCAGTCTGCCAGAGGCGGTGGCGGCTGCGCTGGAGGAAGACTGGACGGCGCTGCGCGAGCGACCGGGATTGCGTCGTTCAGAGACGGGAGAAGCGCAGAACGCCGCTGGTGCGTTTCAGACCAACGCCGACGTGATTGAGCATATCGAGACGTTGAGCAAGGAGTTGCTGCGGCGGCTGGAAGCGCGCGATTGGCGCGCCCAGGATGTCGAGCAGGTCATCGCCGATGCGCTTCCTGTCCGGTCCGATACGCGCATCGCTGCGGCGCTGCGGTACGCCTGCGACACGCTTGTACCGAACTTGCGCCGGAGTGCGCACGACGAGATTGCCCATCTCCTGGCGGCGCTGGAGGGGCGCTTCGTTCCGCCAGGACCGAGCGGTGCGCCGACCCGCGGAATGGCGCATGTTCTGCCGACCGGACGCAACTTCTACAGTGTGGACCCGCGCGCGCTGCCGAGTCCGGCTGCCTGGCAAACTGGCGAGGGGCTGGCGCGCGACCTGATCGCCCGCTATCAGCGCGAGCACAGGCATGTGCCCGAAAGTGTCGGCATCAGCATCTGGGGAACGAGCGCCATCCGCACGGCTGGCGACGATATTGCGCAGGTATTGGCGCTGCTCGGCGTGCGTCCGCGCTGGCAGCGCGAGAACCGGCGCGTGACCGGGATCGATGTCGTGCCGCTGGAGGAGTTGGGGCGTCCGCGCATCGACGTGGTGTGCCGCATCTCAGGGTTCTTCCGCGACGCCTTCCCGCACCTGATTGCATTGATCGACCAGGCAGTGCAGGCAGTCGTGGCGCTCGACGAGCCGCTGGATCAGAACTTCCCGCGCAAACACGCACTGGAGGCGACGAAGGCGTTACAGTCCGCCGGGAGGTCCGAGGCGGAAGCGCAGCGAGAGGCGACCTACCGCGTCTTCGGCAGTAAATCAGGGAGTTATGGCGCAGGCATTCTGCCGCTCATCGACGCACAGAACTGGGAGCGTGACGCCGACTTTGCCCGCGTCTATCTCACATGGGGCGGGTACGCCTATACCGCCGCTGAGCAAGGCGTGCCCGCCGAGAAGGCGTTTGCCGCCGCGCTGAGCAAGGTGCAGGTTGCGACAAAGAACCAGGACACCCGCGAGCACGACATCTTCGACAGCGATGATTACCTTCAGTTTCACGGCGGCATGATCGCAACCATTCGCACGTTGACTGGCAAAAATCCGGCGCGGTACTTCGGCGACAGCAGCGACCCGGCGCATCCGCGCACCCGCGATCTGCGCGAAGAGGCGCGGCGCGTCTTCCGGGCGCGGGTCGTCAACCCAAAGTGGATCGCCAGCATGCAGCGTCACGGCTACAAAGGCGGACTGGAACTGGCGGCGACGGTCGATTATCTCTTCGGCTACGACGCCACCGCCGACGTACTCGACGACTGGATGTACGAGCGGGTGACCGAACGCTATTTGCGCGACCCGGAGGTGCGACAATGGCTGGAACAGGTCAACCCCTGGGCGTTGCAGGCAATGGCGGAGCGCCTGTACGAGGCGATCGGTCGCGGCATGTGGGCGAACCCATCGCCCGAATCACGCGAGACGCTGGCGGCGCTGCTGGAACAGGGCGATCTGTGGCGGGAGGGGATGCGCCGTTGAAGGTTGAAGGTTGCACGTTCAACGTGGGCGGACGGCGGGTAGGGGCGCGCCCGTGCAACCGGGGCAGTGCCCTTCGTGCGCCTTCGTGTCCTTCGTGGATAACAAACGTGGGTGCGGCAGGCGTTGCACGTTGAAGGTTGAAGGTTGCACGTTCAACGTAGGCGGACGGCGGGTAGGGGCGCGCCCGTGCAACCGGGGCAGTGACCCGTGGAAGGGTGATTCGCCCTTCGTGCGCCTTGGTGTTCTTCGTGGATAACAAAGACAAGCAAGGAGGCAACCACATGAGCCTGCTAACCGACACCATTGCACGGATTGGTTCGCTCGACGATGCTGCGGCAGCCGCAGCACAGGCGCGACAGGACATGTTGACCAAACCACAGGGTGCGTTGGGGCGGCTGGAAGCGTTGTCGATTCAGATTGCGGGGATTACCGGGCAGCCGCGCCCCCGCCTGACCAATCCGGCAGTCATCGTCATGGCTGCCGATCATGGCGTTGCCCATCGCGGGGTGAGCGCCTATCCTCCGGAGGTGACGCCGCAGATGGTGCTGAACTTCCTCAACGGCGGCGCGGCGATCAATGTGCTTGCCCGTCACGTCGGCGCGCGCGTGATTGTGGTGGATATCGGCGTGGCGGCGCACCTGCCGTCGCATCCTGAATTGATCGACCGCAAAATCAGCATGGGGACGGCGGATTTCTCCGTCGAACCGGCGATGAGCCGCGCTCAGGCGCAACAGGCGGTTGAAGCCGGCATTGCGTGCGCCAATGACGCCATCGATTCTGGCGTCGATCTGCTGGCGACCGGCGATATGGGCATTGGCAACACCACGGCATCGAGCGCGGTTGTCGCCGCCATCACTGGTCGTGCTGTCGCCGAAGTGACCGGGCGCGGCACAGGGATCGACGATGCCGGGCTGGCGCGCAAAATTGCGGTGATCGAGCAGGCGCTGGCGCTGCACCGTCCCGATCCGCGCGACGGCCTGGA
>DAOTWI010000122.1:0-9204 GCA_034436075.1 Roseiflexus sp. | reverse complement strand
GGCAATGCCGCCGCACCGCACCACAAAAGAAGACAAATACCGCTCTGCCGAAGGCAAAAAGAGCCATCACGCGGCTCGTCCGTAAGGCGACCGCGCAAGCCCTGTCAAATAAGGGCGACGAGCCATCATTGACAGGGCTAAAACGCGGAGTCTTTGCGCCTTTGTGCCTTTGTGTGAGCTTATTCAAAGGGTATTGCGTCCAGCCCGCGCAGGCGGGCTTCGCTGCCCGTAGCCCGCGACTTCAGTCGCCGGGCTACAAGGCGGATAGCGGCATATGCCATCAACCTCCATCACGCCCGCCCTTCGTGTGAGATGATCTGACGACGCTACCGGTACTCCGGCAACCAGTCGCCATGCGCCGCGATCAGGTCATCGACCAGCGCCCAGATCTGATCCAGATCGAGTTCGGCGGCGGTATGCGGGTCGAGCATCGCCGCGTGGTAGATATGCTCGCGTTTGCCGGTCAGCGCCGCCTCGACGGTCAGCGCCTGCACGTTGATGTTCGTCTGCATGAGCGCGGCAAGGTGCGGCGGCAATGCGCCGATCTTCGTCGGCTGGACGCCGTTTTTGTCCACCAGGCACGGAACCTCGACGCAGCACCCTTGCGGGAGATTGTCGATCAGCCTGCGGTTGGGGACATTCCCGTAGATCACGCGCGGCTGTCCCGTTTCCAGGCTATGGATGATCAGCGAACCGTACTCGTGGCTGCGCTCGACCTTCCCCGCCTCCAGGTCTTCGGCAGCCCTGATGACGTAGTCGATGAACTCGTCCGTCAGGTAGGGGTTGGTTCTGGAACGTTCACGCATGGCGGCGCGCAGGTCGGAACTGGTGGTCTCTGGATGGTCGAGTTTGTACTGCACGAACTCCCAGCCTGCAAGTTGCACTTCGCAGCGGCGGATGTATTCATCCAGCGGAATATTGAACCGCTCAATCAGATCGGGCCGGTCGCGCTTGATGAACCAGGGAACGTATTCGCTGAAGTGCTCACTCGACTCGGTGACGAAATAGCCGAGACGGCGGAATACTTCGTAGCGCACCCGGTTCCACGCCGGTACGCGCCCCTCATCATAGACCTTGCGAATGCGCGGGTAGAGGTCTTCGCCATTGCGCTCGAAGCGCAGGTAGAACGCCATATGGTTGATACCGGCGCAGACATAGTTAATCTCATCGATCGGCACGCCAATGTCGTGCGCCAGTTGCTCGGCGGTGCCCTGCACGCTATGGCACAACCCGACCGTCTTGATCGTGCTGGCGCGACTGATCGCCCAGCAGTTGATCGCCATGGGGTTGACGTATTGCAGGAACGTCACGTCGGGGCACACCTCTTCCATATCGCGGCACATCGAGAGCAGCACTGGAATGGTGCGCAACCCGCGCATAATCCCGCCGATCCCCAGCGTGTCGGCGATGGTCTGGCGCAACCCGTATTTCTTCGGGATCTCGAAGTCGGTCACCGTCGCTGGCTTATAGCCGCCGACCTGGATCATACAGATCGCGTAATCGGCGCCATCGAGCGCGCGGCGGCGGTCGGTGGTCGCCTCGATGGTCGGGCGTGCGTCGAGTGCAGCGGCGACTTTGTGCGCCACGACTTCGGACGTGCGCAGGCGCTCCGGGTCGATGTCGAACAGCGTCAGGGTTGCGCCGGCAAGTTCGGGGAAGCTCAGGATGTCGCCCATCAGGTTTTTGGCGAACACCGTGCTGCCGGCGCCGATGAAAACGATTTTTGGCGGCATTGGGGAACCTCGCTTTTCCTGCGCGGAGCGATTTCGCTTCGCGTGCGCGGCTATTATGCCACATCCCGCGTTGCGTTCAGGCGGCGCATAAAACCGTTCGCAGCAGGCAGCAGCAACCCCATTTCGCTCACATTCCACCAGAAATGGACATCAATCCGCGGCGCAGTTGCAAAGCCGGGTAAACGGCAGAGAAAAGTATTCTGGGTAATTTCCGCCGTCGCCAGCCAGCCGTCACGCCCAAAAAAGCCGGGGAGACCCTGCGGTTGCAGATCGGTGACGCCGAGAGCGCCGAGTTCGCGCAGCGTTATCTGAAAGCGCCACATCATGTAAGTATGTTCCAGAGTATGGAACGTCGCTACTCCCAGCAGCAGCCACCCCCACCATCCGCGCATGCCAGCGCGCGCCAGGAACGCGCAGACGGCAAGAAATCCCCAATTCCAGACAAAATGGACCCACTCCGAATTGGCTGCCGACAGCAGTCCATTCGAGCGGAACGAGGGCCAGCGCAGAATGTGGTACTGCGTCCACTGGACAATGTGCTCGATGGTATGAAACCCTTGCAATGCCAGCAGGATGCTGAGCGCCATCGCCGCCCCGCCGTAGCGCCTGGCGTCCTCGCGCCATTTCAGCACGAACGGCGGCAGAAGCACAAGGAGCGCGCCAGCCGTCGCCTGCCAGAGCGGCACACGCGCCTGCGTCACCGCAAACGCGCTTCCTGCAATGCTTACCATCAGCAACGCCACGAACGGCGCCGTCTGCGACCGCAGATGGATGAGGTCGATCAGCGGCAGATCGCGGCGCGCCGGCATGGAGAATGGTGTGTGCATATGTCGATCCAATCAGTTCCGAACGATTAACAGCCGGTGCTGGCGCTGCGGCGACTCGATCACCGAGACGGCGCCATCGGGCCAGCGCACTTCGAGCCGTTCCAGCACGGCGTCAGCGGGGATGCCGAAATGCACCTGCGATGCGGCGCCCGACAGGTATCCGGCTGTCGCACGCACATCGCGCCTCATTCGCCCACGGTCAGTCACCAGCGACAGTTCTGCGCCAAGCGCGCGGGTATTGGCGCTGCCCGGCATGCGCAGATCAACCAGCAGACTCGCGCCGCCGCAGAGCCGGTTCTCGAACAATTGCGCCGGGGTCATCAGATTGTTGACCACAATATCGAGATCGCCGTCGCCGTCGAGATCGACCATGATCATGCCGCGCCCGCTGCGCTGTGCGCCAAGCTCCCACTCCGGCGCCATCGTGAAGCGACCATTGCCCGTATTGCGCAGCGCGACATTTTCTTCAACCAGTTCATGACCGGGCAAATAGTCGAGCAACCCGGTTGCGATCATGCCGTTGACGACGTACAGATCGAGCCAGCCATCGCGGTCGAGATCGCCGAACACCCCCGACCAGCTCCAGCCGGTTGCGTCGATCCTGCGCTCATATGCTTCGTTGCGCCAGCGTCCACCGGCGCCGCGCACCAGCAGCATGTTTTCGGCATACTGCGGATCGGCGCTCGTCAGCGGTTTCGTCAGGCGCCGCATCGCCGGGAGCCAGCGCGCCATCGTCGCTTCGTCCTTGCGCACCGGTTTCATATCGGTCGCAAACAACTCCGGTACGCCGTCGTTATCGATATCGCCCATATCGAGGCTCATCGGATTCTCGCTGATCCGTTCCGGCAGCGGGAATGGCGTCCATTCGCCGATAGCGGCGCCCTGCAGCCAGACGCCATCCAGGCGGTTGAAATCGTTGGCGACCCAGATATCAGGGCGACCATCGCCATTCAGGTCGGGCAGCGCGATTGCCAGCGCGTCCGCCTGATCAGCCAGCCGGTGCGAGATATAGCCAGACTCGCGCCGTTCGTAGACGAAGACCCCGACGCCGCCGCCGCGGTACTGAAAGATCAGCCCCTGCTGCTTCTGGATTTCCGCATCGTAGGAAGCCGCGATCAGATCGAGATCGCCATCGCCGTCGAGGTCCGCCCAGGTCTGCGCATAGAACCAGTTATGCACATCGGGAAGCGTCAGTTCCTCGAAGCGACCGGCGCCATCCACGCCAGTGTTGCGCCACCAGACCGGCTTATCGAACTGGCGGGTTCCGACGACATCGAGCAACCCGTCGCCATCAACATCGACGATTGCCAGACCACGGATGCGCCCGTCACCGAGCGGCTCGGCGCGAAACTGAAGGTCGCCCTCGTTCCAGAGCAGCGTATTCGCGCCTGCCAGATTCGCCAGCACAAGGTCCTGATCGCCATCGCCGTCCAGGTCGCCGGCGGCGAGACCCGCGCCATTGCTCTCGTACAACGCCGGGATGCGGGTGGCGGCGCGAGTGAAATGCGGCAGATCGCGCGCCACGAACGACCCGCACGGCTCAAGCGACTCACGCAGCGGCTGAGTCTCGACCTGCGCCGCAACGGTGCGCGCAGCCTGAGACGTAGCGGGAGAGTCGCCAGGCGCCACGGTGCAGCCCGCTCCGAAGACCAGAGCAATTCCCAGCGTCAGCGCGCTGATGTGCAATCCGGCGCCTCGGCGCCCAGGCGCGTCCTGCCCGCTGTGCACGGCATTAAGTTCCCTTGACCGCGCCAGCCGTCAAGCCCGACATAAACTGGCGCGACGCCAGAATGAAGACGGTCAGAATCGGCACGATGGCGCCAGCGGCGCCCAGGATTTGCACCCCGATCTCAGTGCCGCGCAACGAGCGCAGGGTGCTGAGCGCAACCGGCAGCGTGTACTTCGATTCCTGCTTGAGGATGAGCAACGGAAACTGGAACTCATTCCACTTGCCGAGGAAGGTCAGAATAGCGAGCGCCGCCAGCGCTGGCACAATCACCGGCACGACGATATTCCAGTAGATACGGAATTCATGCGCCCCATCGATGCGCGCCGCATCGATCAAATCGTCCGGGATCGCCTGAGCGATATACTGGCGCATCCAGAAGATGCCGAACGCATTGGCGATCCCCGGAATGATGAGCGGATTCCAGGTATCGATCCAGCCGAGCGTGCGCATAATGACAAACGACGGAATCAGACCGAGCACGCCAGGAACCATCAGCGTCGCCAGCAGGAACCCGAACAGCGTGTTGCGCCCGGGGAAGCGGAACTTGGCAAAGCCATACCCGCCGAGCGAACAAAAGAAGAGCACCAGCGCCGTATGGATCGTTGCAATCGCCACGCTGTTCCAGAGCGAATTCCAGAACGGCAGCGCCGCCAGCAGATCGTTGTAGTTCGTCCAGAACGACGTGCCGAACCAGAGCGGCGGCGGCACGCGCAGAATATCGGCGCTGCGCAGCGTTGAGCCGACCAGCATGAAATAGAAGGGAAACGCGGTCGCCAGTGCGCCAAGCGTCAGCACAATGTAGAGCATTGCCATGCCAAACGGTCCCATGAGTTGATCGCGCTGACTGCGCTGCCGGACTGGCCGGACGGTTGCACGGCTTTGAGTTGTGGTTGCCATCCTGCGCTCCTTCAATCCGTCGGATTACGACCCTGCCAGCGGTTATACATGATGCTGAAGATCAGTATCAAGAAGAAGAGGATCAGCGCCATTGCCGCAGCATAGCCGAAATCGCCATACTTGAACGCCGTCCAGTACAACTGCACCATCGCCACCAACCCGGCGCGGTCGGTGCCGCCTGGCGACGACGATTGCGTGCCGCCCGCCAGCATCACCGGAATATCGAAGTTCTGCATCGCGCCAATGATCGACAGAATGACCTGGAAGAGAATAACTGGTCGCATAAGCGGCATGGTGATATGCCAGAAGACCTCGCGCGTGCTTGCACCATCGACTTTTGCCGCTTCATACAATTCAGTATTGATCGACTGAAGACCGGCAAGGAAAATAATCATGCTATACCCTGTCCACTGCCAGATAATCACCATAGCAATGGAAGGCTTAATCCAGGCGGCGTCTTCGAGCCAGCGGATCGGACCGATGCCGGCGAAACTGAGCGCGTAGTTGAGCAAACCGTAGCGTGAACCGAAGATCGACAGAAAAACGATGCTGATCGCCACCGACGACGCCACGAACGGCGAGAAGAATGCCGCACGGTAGATATCCTTGCCGCGAATATAGTTGCTGTTGATGATAAACGCCAGAATCAGAGCAATCGTCAACTGCGGCACAGTAGCGCCAAAAAAGAGCCAGATCGTGTTATAGACTGCATACCACCAGATATCATCGGCAAACAGGCGCGTATAGTTGCGCAGACCGATCCACTGCATCGGCGAAATGCCGTCCCATTTGAAGAAACTCAGCCACACGCCATAGAGCAGCGGGAACATGCCAAAGACGGCATAAAGGATATAGAAGGGCGAGATAAAGACATACGCCCAGAAGCCGCGTTTCATCTCACGCAGTGTGGAGCGGCGATCGGCTGCGCGTTGCTGATCGACGGAAACAGATGTGGTAGCCACGGCGCCTCCTGGGGGACCCCGAAGACCATGACGATCTTCGGGGTCGATGGAAACCGGATACGACGGATGGAGCGAAAGGCATCAGGCTTGCAAATCGGGAATGCGGCGCAGCGCCTCCGCCTCGGCGTCCTTTGCCGCCTGGACGGGGTCTTTCCCTTCTTGCAACACTTTGGTCAATTCCGCGCCGACGATATCATCGAGCTGGAGGTCGTTCGGCGTGCGGAAAATCGCCTTGATATTGTCGCCAATTTCCGTCCAGAGGCGATAGGCGCGCTGCCCCCCGAAGAACGGCACCGGCTCGTCGTACAACGGGTCCTGCCAGGCGGGCTTGTACGCCGGAAAGACGCCAGACGCCTTGAACAGAATATTCTGCCCTTCCGCTGTTGCGCATGCCCACTTGACGAAGGTCCAGGCGGCTTCTTTGTTTTTGCTCTGCTCCGGGATCGCCATAAACGATCCGCCCCAGTTGTAGTTGGCTTCGGGAGCGCGCACCACGCGCCATTTGCCGACCAGATCGGGTTGCTCGCGCGTCAACCCGCCCTGCATCCAGCAGGCGATGACCATCCCGGCGAAAGCGTTATCCTTCAAACCGGTCTGCCACTCAGCGCCCCACCACGGAATATTGGCGTCGATCCCGTCCTTGCGGACGCGCGCAGCCAGCTGGAACGGACGGGTCGCCTTCTCTTCGATCAGCACTTTGTTGCCATCGGCATACCCCTCACCCTGCTGGCGATAGACGGCGCCGTAGATGTCGGTGCCAGCATCGGCGAAGAGCGAGGTCTTGCCGCCGCTTTTTTCCTTCAGTTGCTTCGCAAACGCAAAGAAATCGTCCCACGTGCGATTGGGTCCGCCGATCAACTCCTCGACCGCCTCCGGGTCGGTGGGCAACCCAAGCGCCTCAAAAATGTCGGTGCGATACCAGACGCCTGCCGGTCCGATATCCCACGGCATGCAGACCAGGCGTCCATCGGCGGTGGAACCCTGCGTCCACTTGTAGGCGACCATGTCGTTCTTCAGGCTGCCCCCATCAAATGGCGGCGCCAGCAGATCGGCGAGACCGCCCTTGGCGGTGAAATTGCCGACGCGACCAATTTCGATCGAGGCAACGTCGGGCGCGCCGCTCCCGGCGGCGAACGAAGTCAGAAGTTTGTCGTGCGCGTCAGCGAACGGGGTGTTGACGAAGTTGAGTTTGATGTTGGGGTGCGCCTTCTCGAACGGTTCTTTCCAGACTTCGCCGACCTGATCCCACCACCAGAAGGTGATTTCGGTGACGACCGCGTCACCCTGAATTGGAGCAGCGGTTTGCGTCTGCCCGCCCTGCGGCGCGCCGCCGCATGCCGCCAGCTGCGCCGATGCGCCGATGCCGCCCGCGCCTGCGGCAGCAATTTTGAGGAACCTGCGTCGCGAGAGATTGGTGGTCATGGTGTTCCCTTTCCTATCCAGCGTCGGACAACGGATGTCGTGGTCTCGCACCTGAACTGGCGCTCAGACGAGACGCACAGGAAACGATACTTAAGTGTTCACCTCTGCCCATTCAGAGGCGTATGAATCCGTCAACGCCCGTGCCACCAGCAGACCGGAAGCTGCCGTCACGCCATTCAACCTGCAGAGCGGTTGAGCGCCGCATCGGGCAATGACAGAGCTGTGAACGGTCACAAGTTTGAGTCCATGCATCAGCTGGCGGAGATTCTATCCGGGCTTAGTCGGCACATTACGTGGTTGTCGGATTATAACCTGATAGCGAGCAAACGTCAACTGCCACTTCCATGCCGGGCGGGAGTATAATTGCGCCAACATCACCTGCCGCCGCGATCCATCCGTCAACGTCATCTGCTCGCTTTTGCAACCATCGCCCCGGCTGGCGTTGGGAGGTTCTCCATTCGTTGTGAAGGAGGGCATGGCATGGACGCCCAAACGGTCGAACTGCAACCCGTTGATGCGGTCGAGATCACCATTCTGGTCGATAATGTCATGGATGCGCTTCTCCCCAGTACGCCAAACGTGCAGCGCGCGCCGTTGCGCTGGGAGAGTTTCGAGCAGGCGCCGCTCCTGGCGGAGCACGGCTTCTCGGCGCTGGTCACAGTCGAGCAGCAAGGTCAGCGCACGTCGATCCTGTACGATACCGGGATGGGACGTGACACGCTGGTCCACAACATGGATGTGCTGGGGGTCGATCCTGCCGATCTCCGCGCGATTGTGCTATCGCATGGGCACACCGACCACCACGGCGGTCTGTCCGGGCTGCTGGCGCGCCTTGGTCCGCGGCGGCTGCCGCTCATTCTGCACCCCGACGCCTGGCGCGACCGCAAGGCGGTGTTTCCCGGCGGGAACGAGATTCACCTGCCAGCGCCGAACCGCGCCGACCTGGAACGCGAGGGGGTGACGCTGGTGGAGCGCCGCGATCCGTCGCTCTTGATCGACAACCAGGTGCTGGTGACAGGACAGGTTGAGCGCGTGACACCGTTTGAGAAGGGGATGCCGGGACACTTCGCCCAAACCGCCGATGGCGCGTGGGAACCAGACCCCTGGCTGTGGGACGACCAGGCGCTGGCGGTGAACGTGCGCAATCAGGGTCTGGTCGTGCTCTCGGCGTGCAGCCACTCTGGGATCGTGAACATTCTCCACTATGCCCGCAAACTGACCGGCATCTCCGACGTTTACGGCGTCATCGGCGGATTGCACCTGTCGGGGCGGGTGTTCGAGCCGATCATCCCCGACACGGTTGCGGCGCTGGTCGAGATAGCGCCGAAGATGGTGTTGCCGGGGCACTGCACCGGGTGGAAGGCGCAGCACGCGATTGCGCGCGCACTGCCAGACGCCTATGTGCAGACTTGCGCCGGGACGCGAGTTCGCGTGGGGTAGGAACGTGCATTGTGCCCACGGGCGCCCCTACGTGTGCACAACATCAACGCCTGGTTCGCCTGTGCAACGATCTGCGGGTGAGTCTATCCACGAAGAACACGAAGGGGCACAAAGACATTACGGTGTAACGCTACTGACAACCTGCAACCTGCAACTTTCGCACCTTCAACCTGCACGGGTCCAGGCACGATGTG
>DAOTWI010000121.1:0-14009 GCA_034436075.1 Roseiflexus sp. | reverse complement strand
CGCAGGCGCTGCCGGTCGCCAGCGGCGCGGCGGCTGGCGTGACGATCGGCGGTTCGCTCAACGAAATCGGCGACCTCGATGCCTGCCTGCGCGAGGTGCGCCGCATCCTCGCCAGTGATGGTCGCTTCGTGACCATGACGTTGCTCAGAGCGCAGGGCGCTGCCGGGCGCGCCGTGCAACAAGCCATTTCCGCCGGCGGCATTGCGTTCTGGTCGCGCGAGGAGTTGCTTCAGCGCCTTCGCGCCGCCGGGCTGCATCCGCAGCGCGACGAACAGCACGGCATTGTGCTGTTCACGCTGGCACGCCCCTGAATGTGGGCTGAGCCTGTCGAAGCCGGCTGAGCTCGTTGAAGCCGGCTGAGCTCGTCGAAGCCGGCGACGCATGAGACCGGTCAGCGTGCAGTGCAGGCGCGATACAAACACGGAGAGGACTCCCATGGCAAAAGCCACGCTGCTCTTTCTGGCAACCAATGATGGTCTGGCGCTCTTCAGTGATCCCGCCAATCAGGGGCGCTGGTTGCGCAGCGCCCAGGCGTTTCAGAGTTCGGTCGTGTGGTCGCTCTGGATCGATCAGTCCAACCCGTTGATCACCCTGGTCATCGCTGACGAACGTGTCCATCGAAGCGTGGATGGCGGTCAGACCTGGACGGCGCAGACGATGGACGACCCGCTGGCGCCGGATGCTGCGTTCTACGATACACCGCGCCATCCGTCATGGGTCGCGTTGCTGTCGGGCGATACGCTGTTTCTCAGCGACGATGCGGGCGCACACTGGCGCCGGATCACGCTGCCCGACGCATATGGCGCTTTTGCCATCGATGACACAGGACGATTCTATGGCGCCCTGGACGACCAGACGCTGGCGAGCGATGATCGCGGCGTGACCTGGACACGGTATGGTTCACCGTTGCCAGGCGCTATCCGCGCGCTGAGAGTAGTGCCAGGAACTGCTGAAACCCTCTGCGCCCTCGTCGATGGTCGTGTGTACGCGATTGAACGCGAGGTCTGGCGGCTCATCGACGGCATTCCAGACGAAGCCATTGTCTGCGCGGCGCTGGCAGGCGCGCCGCCGACACTGCTGGCGGCGCTCGCAAACGGCGGAACCGTGCGCGGTTCTCTCGACGGCTGGGAACCGGCGATTGCAGCGCTTCCCTGGGAAGGCGCAGCAACCCTCCTCAAGCCTGCTCGGTACCATATGGACACCGCATTTGCTGCATCCGCCACGGGAGAGGTAGCCATTAGCGCGGATCGGGGGCGTTCCTGGAACCTGGTGCGCCGCGGACTGGCAACCGTGTACGACATCGCTGCGGCACGCCTGGCATGAGGCGCGACCTTGCTGTGCAAGGCTTTGACAAGAGGTGTGCGTTGTGCTAATCTACAGACGGAGTCCGTGGGAAATTTAACAATTACGTGAGGAATCAGACGGCAATGGCGCAACCTCCAGCTCTCGGGCAACTTTCGACAGCGCCCGTGTTCAATACCAAAGCAGTCGCACGCGAGACCGGCGTCCCGCCCGACACCTTTCGCGCCTGGGAGCGGCGCTACGGCATTCCCTGCCCGCAACGCACGCCGGGCGGTCATCGCCTGTACTCGGAGCGCGACATTGCGATCATTCGCTGGCTGCGCGACCGCACCGCAGAAGGCGTCAACATCAGCCATGCAATCATGCTGCTGACAAGCGTCACCGACCAGGCGCCTCCCCATGTCGAGCCGGATGCGGCGCGCTCTATCGATCAGATGGTCGACGAACTCGTCGTCGCCCTGACAACGTTCGACGCTCAGAGCGCCGAGCGCCTGGTGTCCGAGGCATTTGCGATGTATCCGTTCGAGCAGGTGCTGCTGGAATTGATCCAGCCGACGATGGTAGAAGTCGGCGAACGCTGGCATCGTGGCGAGATCAATGTTGCAGCGGAGCATTTCGCAACCGAGTTCGTGCGGCGCAAACTGGCAAGTCTGCTGAACGTGTTCGAGAACCAGGCGCAGCGCGACACGATTGTGATAGGATGCGCACCGCAGGAACTGCACGACCTGGGAGTGATGTTCGCCAGTCTGTTCCTGGTGCGGCGCGGGTGGCGCATCGTCTATCTGGGCGCCCAGGTGCCGCTTGCCGATCTGCTCGAAACCATTCGCAAGGTCAAGCCGAAACTGGTCTGTCTGTCGGCTTCAACGCTCGAAACCGCGATGAATCTGTTGGAAGTGGCGCGAGCCATCCGGCAAGAGTTTCCTCACCTTCATTTCGGGTATGGCGGGCGCATCTTCAACGTCAATCCCGAACTGTGCGCCGCTATTCCAGGGGTCTTCCTCGGTCACGATGCGCGTGAACTGGTTCAAACCGTCAGTTCGATCATGTCGAGCAACGGTGCATCCATCCCTCCTCAACGCTCGTAACATCACATAGAGCCGTTGTGGTAGCGCCTTGCACAAATGGCGCTATAATATCGTTCTAAACACGCCAGTCGGTTGTGAACAACCAGCCAGTGCGCCCCGGCATGAAGCGCATGTGCTCCGGCATGAGCGACTGCCATGTCGGAGACGTATGTAATTGCGTCTATTCCGTAACTGACAGGGCTGATGCGGTGGCGCCTGTTCTGGTTTCGTCAGAACCTGCGGCAGCGTGACGCTTCCGACTAACCGAAGAAGATATACACCGCTGCCGAAGGCACAAAGAGCCGTCACGCGGCTCGTCCTTGAGACGACTGCGTAACTCTTGTAACTGAAGAGTCGATCATTAGAGTCAGAACTGTTACGTGCGAAAGAGGGGTCATGGCATCGCTCCAGCATTCTGCCAGAATACCGGTTCGAGCATTCGGCGAACGCGAAGCGCCGATCCGTGATGCTGCGGCCCTGCTCGCCAGCCTGCGTCACCTGGCTGAACCCGATGTCATCGGTCACGAGATTCATTCGACCGATGCGCTGCCATCGCTGACACTCGATGCAGCCTATCAGCATTGCGTCGAAATAACGCGCGTCAATTCGCGCAGTTTTCACCTCAGTTCGCAACTCCTGCCCCGCGAAAAACGGCTGGCTGTGCGCGCATTGTACGCATTCTGCCGTACCAGCGATGATACCGTTGATCGCGCGACTGACGATCCGGCGCGCGCACTTGCGAATTGGGTGGCGCGCGTCCACGCGCCGCGCCCGCCAGCCGATCATCCGGTGTTGCTGGCGTGGGACGATACGGTACGGCGCTATGCTATTCCGCGCGCCCTCATCGACGAACTGCTTGCGGGGATCGCAATGGACCTCACCGTCCACCGCTACGAGACGTTCGACGACCTCTGGCTCTACTGCTACCGCGTTGCTTCGGTGGTCGGCTTGCTTTCGATGCACATCATCGGGTACCGCGATGGCGCTGCGCCATATGCTGTGAAACTGGGCGTGGCGCTCCAGTTGACGAATATTCTGCGCGATGTCGGTGAAGACGCGCAGCGTGGGCGCATCTATCTTCCCCTGGAAGACCTGCATCGCTTCGGGCTGACGGACGATGATATTCTTCAGGGGCGGCGCGATGATCGCTTCCGCGCATTGATGCGTTTCGAGATGGAACGCGCGCACGCGCTGTACGATGAGTCCTGGCCCGGCATTGCGCTGCTTGATGCTGACGGTCGTATGGCGATTGCCGCAGCAGCGGAGATTTATCGCGGCATTCTGCCGCGTATTGTCGCTAACGACTATGATGTGTTCCAGAAGCGCGCCTACGTTCCGCTCACCGGAAAGATTGCCATCCTCTGGCGCACCTACCGCAAACTGAACCGCCTGATCAAGGAGCGTCGCTCAAACGCCGGTCATTGATACGAGTTACGCGGCGGGGCGTTGTCTGGCGCCGCCAGAGCCTGTGACAGTGCGGCGCTCCCGATTACGACAAGCACCGCTCTGCCGAAGGCAAAAAGAGCCATCACGCGGCTCGCCGGTGAGGCGACGGCGTAACCGGTGTCGTTGATAGACGCCGCGTCTGCGGGTTGCTGATGTCATCACAAAGCTCCTGCGCAGCGTCGAGGCGCCATCCGGTGAGTGAGGGAACGCTTCATTCACGATGTCCTGGCGTCTGCCGATACGCACGATGCGTGCACGTCAGGCTCGTGGCGGCTATACTATCACTGACAGTATCCTGGGATGTGCATATGTCCGCATCAAAGCAGATTGTCATAACCGGCGCCACCGGGTTGATCGGTAAGGCGCTCTGCCACCGCCTCGCAGCGCGCGGCGACCGCGTGACGGTGTTTACCCGCAGGCCAGATGCAGCCCGCACGGTGCTGCCCGGCGCTGCACAGTATGCCGCGTGGAACGCCACAACCGGCGGCGCGTGGGAATCCGCCCTTGCAACCGCAGATGCGGTCGTCCATCTGGCGGGCGCGTCGATTGCCGGTCGGCGCTGGACGCCAGCGTACAAGCGCGAAATCCTCGAAAGCCGCACCGTCAGCACGCGCGTCCTCGTCGATGCCATGGCGCGCGTCACACGCCGTCCGTCGGTTTTCGTGTGCGCTTCCGGCATCGACTACTACGGTCCGCGGGGCGATGAGCCGGTTGATGAAAGCGCGCCGCCAGGGCGCAACTTCCTGGCGCAGGTGTGCGTGGCGTGGGAAGGCGAAGCATGCCGCGCCGCAGACCTTGGCGTTCGCACGGTGATGATCCGCACGGGAATCGTGCTCGACCGCCGCGAGGGGGCGCTGGCGCGGTTGCTGTTGCCGTTTCAACTGTTCGTCGGCGGTCCTATCCTGCCGGGAACGCAGTGGTGGTCCTGGATTCACCTGGACGATGAAGTGGGGCTGATCATGCGCTGCATTGATGATGAGCGCGCCAGCGGTCCCTTCAACGGCGTTGCGCCCGATCCGCAGCGCAACCGTGATTTCAGCGCCACCCTGGGGCGTGTGCTTGGGCGACCGTCCTGGTTGCCATTGCCCGGGTTTGCGCTCCGCTTGCTGCTTGGTGAAATGGCGCCAGCCCTGCTTATCGAACGCCAGCGCGCCATACCGGCAAAAGCGCAGGCGCTGGGGTATCAGTTCGCCTATCCGACGTTAGAGCCGGCGCTGCGCGCGGCGCTTGCGCGTTCGCCGCAGGAGATATAACATATGCGCATTCCATTAACACTTGTCGCCGTGTTGGCTGCGCTGGCGTTCATCGCTGGCTGCGCCCTACCGTCGGTTGACCTGCCGCGCCCGGCGGTGACAGACCAGACCGCCGCTCCAACCGCTGCGGTTCAGGCAGAGGCGACCCCTGCGCCCATCACGCCAGCGGCGCCAACGGCAACCTCCGCACCGTTGCCGGTGCAGTCGCCCGTGCCAACGCTGCCGCCGGAACTGACCAACCCGCTGGAAGCCGAACAGGCGGCGCTGATCGCCCTCTACCGGCGCGTGAACCCGTCGGTCGTCAGCATCGAAGTGGTGGTCGATCATCCGCCGGTTGGCGGGACGCCGTTCACCGTGCCCACCAGCCAGGGATCTGGCTTCCTGTTCGACGACCAGGGGCACATTGTGACCAATAACCACGTCGTCGAGAATGGCTCGAAGTTCCAGGTGCGCTTTTCTGATGGCACCGTCCTCACAGCGCGCCTGGTTGGCGGCGATCCGGGAAGCGACCTGGCGGTGCTGAAAGTCGATGAATTGCCGCCGGGCGTGGCGCCGCTGCCCCTCGCCGACTCACGCACTGTCGAGGTTGGGCAGCGCGCGATTGCGATTGGCAATCCGTTCGGGTTGCGCAATACGTTGACCATCGGCGTCGTCAGCGGCATCGGGCGCAGTCTCAGCGGTCCAGCGAGCAGCGGCGGCGGGCGCTTCCGCATCCCGAATATCATTCAGACCGATGCGGCGATCAATCCGGGAAACTCCGGCGGCCCGTTGCTCAATATCTACGGCGAGGTGATCGGCGTCAATACAGCGATCAGCAGCGGCTCCGGGTCCTTCGAGGGCGTCGGGTATGCCGTGCCGTCCAATGCCGTCAGTCGCGTGGCGCCGGCGCTCATCCGCGAAGGTCGCTACGATCATCCGTGGATGGGCATCGGCATGCGTGATGTCGATCCACTGCTGGCGGAAAGCCTGAACCTGCCGGCGCGCCAGGGCGTGCTGATCACCGAAGTTGTGCCCAACAGCCCGGCTGAGCGCGCAGGTCTGCGCAGAGGAACGCAGATCGTCTCGATTGGCGGGCGCGAACTGCCGATTGGCGGCGACATCATTCTTGCCATCAACGGTCAGCAGGTGCGCGACAGCGATGAACTCGTCAGTTATCTCGAACTCGAGACATCCGTCGGCGATACGGTGGTCATGACTGTGCAGCGTGGCGATCGCCAGGAGCAGATCACCATGACCCTCGGCGCGCGCCCGCGCGAGTGAGACCGATTACCCCGCACCATCCCACGACGCATCGACCTGGAGCGCCTGCGCCAGGCGCCGCCGGTATTCCCGTCGCGGGATTTCAATCAGTCCAAACTGAAGCAGGTGCGGCGATCCGAGGAATTGGGAGTCGAGCAGCACATATCCACCGCGCCGCAGTCGCTCGACGAGATGCACCAGCGCGACTTTGCTGGCATCGCGCTCGCGGCTGAACATACTTTCACCCGCGAACAGGCCCCGGATCGCTACGCCGTACAACCCTCCCACCAGTCGCCCGTCGCGCCAGGCTTCGACGCTATGGGCGAATCCCATGCAGTGCAGCGCAGTGTAGGCGGCAATCATGTCTTCCGAAATCCAGGTGGTTTCGCGCCCCGGCGCAGGTTCGGCGCAGGCGCGCATCACCTCAGTGAAAGCAGTGTCGGTGCGAATCGTGAACACGCCTTTGCGCACCGTGCGCGCCAGGCGGTGCGGCGTGTGAAACGTCTCGAGCGGCAAAATCGCGCGGGGATGCGGATCGTACCAGTGGATGACGCCGTTGTCGTCCGCCATTGGAAAGATGCCCTGACAGTAGGCGGCGATCAGCGTTTCGGGCGTAAGCATGGCGTCGATGACCGGTCACATCTCGACAAAATACGATTTGCACGCTGCCGCCAGCAGTTCGCGCGACATCGTCGGCGGCACGCCCAAAAAGCGGGCATAATCGATGACCTGATCAATCAGATCGCGCGGATGGACCGAGCGCAGTTCCAGTTTGCGGCGCGGGTACTCCACTTCGAGCAGATAGCGCAGTCCGTCGTCGCTGTACGGCACATTCTTCGCCTTGCAGACGCGGCGCATAATCTCGCAATACTCAGCCTGAGAAGGATTGCCGATTTCGATCTTGTAGCGGATGCGCCGCAGAAAGGCTTCATCGACCAGTTGCTTCGGTTCGATATTCGTTGAGAAGATGATCAACTGATCGAACGGCACCTCAATCTTCTTGCCGGTGTGCAGGGTCAGGAAATCGACGCGCTTTTCGAGCGGGACGATCCAGCGGTTGAGCAGGTCGCGCGGGCGTATCTGCTGCCGCCCAAAGTCGTCGATCAGGAACAGTCCGCCATTGGCTTTCAGCTGCAGCGGGGCTTCATAAAACTTGCTGTGCTCGTCGTATTCGAGGTCGAGCGACCCCAAGTTCAGTTCACCGCCAGCGATGACCACCGGGCGCTTCGAAAGCACCCAGCGCTGATCATAGGCATACTCCTGACCCTCTGGCAGCGGGCGGCGCTCGTGGTGGATCGGATCGAAGACGCGGATGATCTGCCCATCGACGATAATGGCGTGCGGAATGGCAATCGAGTCCGAGAGCAATCGCGCCGTCGCCTCAGCAATCGAGGTCTTGCCATTCCCGGCGTGCCCGAAGAGGAAGATCGACCGGCCAGAGTTGATCGCCGGTCCCAACTGGCGCAGAAGCGCGTCGTTGAGCACCAAATGCGCAAATGCCTTCCGAATGGCCGCTTCGGTCACAACGAGCCCCTGCGTCGTCTGCCGCTGCATCATCTCGCCGTAATCACGCAGATTGACCGGCGCCGGTCCCAGATATTGCGTCCGCTCGCCGATCTCTTTGGCGCGCGTGATGCCTTTTGCCGTCGCCTGGTAACGATACGCCTTCTCCCCCACGCCGCTGCTGCCCTTGACTTCCGCCATTTGCTCGCGCCTCAGATAGGTCATTGCCTGATCGAGCACATTTTCCCACGGCAGGTGCAGCAATTCCACCAGTTGCAAACCGGTCATTTCGCCGATCAGATACAGGGCGCGCAGCATCTGATCGGAAATAAACGAGAGCGTCAGCCCGGTCGCTTCGATGCTTCGCGGACGAGGCGGGAGCAATGACGCCGCAGCCTGTGCCTGAGGGTTCGGAGAAAGCGCTGGTTGCATATCAACTCCCCTGCATTGTGATGGATGCCAGCATTCGCGTGCTTCTACCTGCTCGACCATTAGTTAGAGTAGTATATCATGCCCGCAAAACGACGTACACGCTTCGATGTGCGGCGGAAGATCCTCCTACAAATAATGCCGGATCATCTCACGCCAGTGTTCGATGCGGTGCGCTTCGCCGGGCCAGATATGCAGCGCATGCGGGATGTCCTTTTCCCACAACGCTGCGCTGAGGGCGCGGTTCGTCCAGATAAATGGGTCATCCTCGCCGATGACGAGTGTGATCTCCATGCGGCGCAGGTGCGCCAAAATGGACGGATCGGTCATGCGCGGAATGAAATGGCAGGGGGTGTGAAAATAGATCGTTTCGTCGTAGTATCCGTCGAAGAGCGCGCGAAATGATCCGGTCGCAACGGTCAGATCGTATCGCCCGCTCAACGCAACGACCTTGTGGAACAATCGGGGATGGCGCAAGGCGATGTTGACGGCATGGTAGGCGCCCAGGCTGCATCCATGCGCGATGACAAACGGGTTCGGGTTGAGTTGCCGCGAGAGCGAGAGCACTTCTTCGAGAATGTACGACTCATACTGCACGTGTCGCGCAATACGCTCCTGCGGCGGTCGATGAAAGGCGTACAGGCTTTCACGGTCGACGCTATCGACGCAGTAGAGTTGCAGAAATCCCTGTTCGATCGAAGGGCGCAACGTTTCGACCAGACCCCAGTTCTCGTAATCGTAGAAGCGTCCGGCGCGGGTCGGAAAGACCAGCACCCGCGCTCCCGCATGACCAATGACCAGCATCTCCATGTCCCGCTGCAAACGGGGACTCCACCACAGATAGTATTCTCGCTGCACAGGTGATCGCTCACTCTCGTACTGGCGCACAGAACGATATGCGCGCCTGAGACAACGCATCGACTGAACTTTGGACACAGGACGCGGAAACGGATAACCGACAACGAACGCAGGCACACGATGTGCTGTTCCTTGCCATCATGCTCTATGTACTACACCATGGTTAGAACCATGTTAAGAATGCGTACAGATTCGATTGTGACATACCGCACAGACGCTCATTCTTCATGCCGGGCGCCTGCCAGCGTGGCAACATAGGGACGAAGCGCCTGCGTCCATACCTGATAGCCCCTGGCGTTCAGGTGCAAGCCATCAGTATCGAACAACTCGGCGCGCGGGCGACCGTCGGGTCCCAGCATCGACGCATAGACATCGACAAAATATCCTGATGGCCGTTGTTCCAGCAGGGCGCACGCTGCGCTATTGACGCGCCGGATGTTGTCGCGCAGGTTCCAGCGCGCCGGGCTGGGTTTGATCGAGACATACGCAACCGGGATCGATCCGAGGGTGGCATCGATCCTGGCAAGCAGGGTGCACAGGGAACGCACAATGTCATCAGGCGCGCGCCCGTCGCCAAGGTCGTTGTCGCCAGCGTACAGTACCATCGATCCTGGAGCGCACGGAACAACCAGCCGGTCAAAGAAGTGCACACACGCGGCGAGGGTCGATCCGCCAAATGCGCGGTTGACGACGGGCCACGGCGCCATATCCTCGCTGAGCGTCGTCCAGAGGCGGATCGATGAGCTGCCATAGAACAACACGGCGCCAGCCGGAGGCGGCGCGGTTGCATGCAGTTTTTCCAGTTCCTGCACCTCGGGTTCGTACCACTCCAACACACTCCTCCGTCACTGTTTCAGATCGCCAGGCGTTTCATGCCAGCATGCCGATCTGCTGGTATCATAGTAGCAGAACCGGTTTCTGTACAGAGATTGCGTGTGACGAATGCTTCGGACAACCCGCCCATCGACCTGCCGCTCCTCGTGGTGCGCGGCATTGTGATCTTTCCTCCCAGCGTCGTGCCGGTGGCGGTCAGCCGTCCAGCGGCGATACGCCTGGTCGACGATGCAGTGACCGCAGGCGCCATCATCGCCGTCAGTGCGCAACGCGAGCATGACCCTGAACAATGCTACGCCGTCGGCGCATCGGCGCGGGTGCATCGCCTGGTGCGCCTGCACGACGGCACGCTCCGCATTGCGTTGCAGGCGCTCGAACGGGTAGCCATCGAGCGGGTGACGCAGCGTGAGCCGTATCTGCGCGCACTGGTGCAGCGTCTGCCGGATCGCACCGATGACCCGGATGTTGTGGTGCGCATGCAGGAAGCGCGCGAACGCGCCAGGGCATTGCTCGATGCGCTGCCGCCCAACGAGGAACTGCGCACGCAACTCGAGTCTGCTGGCGATCCCCGCCACCTGGCGGCGCTGCTGGCGTCAATGGTTCTGGTGCGCGCGAGCCTTGCGGAGCGCCAGGCGCTGCTGGAAATCGCCAGTGTGAGCGAACGCCTGGCTCGGCTCAGCGCGCTGCTCACCCACGAACTCGCCATCCTGCGCGGTCATTTGAGAATGTAGTACGCGCCGCGTTTATCGCCGACGCGCAGCAGCAAGCCGCGTTCGACCAGATCTGCCAGATCGCGGCGCAGCGTTTCGGCAGAGACATCCGGCGCGAGTTCCTGCATATCGCGGTTGGTGATGCGCTGATGCTCCGCCAGAAAGAGCAGCGCCGCAATCTGCCGTTCGTTCAGCCCCATCCGGCGCCAGGCGGCGACATCGGCGCCGCCAGCATCAGCGCGGTCGTCGCCGGTATGTCCGTAGAGCGTTACCAGGAACCCGGCAGCCGTTTCGCGGAACTCCGGCGGCGGCAGCCCCGCGTCCGCCATCTGCCGCAGCATACGGTCGATGCCGTAGCCAAGCCGCTCGATCAACCCCAGGTCCGCCAGCGCCTGCACCAGCGTTTCGTTGCGGCTGAAACGCTCTTCGACCAGGTTCTGCAACGTGACGTGTCCCGGCAACCGACCTGGCGAGTAACATTCCAGGCGGTCGCTGAACAGCATTATGCGGATGGAGTCGCCACGGATGGTGTAATCGCGGTGCGCCAGCGCATTGATCAGCGCCTCTCGCACCGCCCCCAGCGGAAACTGCGTCCAGTCTTCCCGTTCCAGCCCGACCATGCGGCTGCCACGGCGCATATGTTCCATCAGCCAGCGTTCGGCGCGGCGCGCCGTCTCCGGCAGGGTGTCGCGGATGTCTTCGCGCAGAAATGCGTCGCTCATCTCGCGCCCCTGGTAGCGTACCAGCGTTACTTCCGCCTGCGGAAACCAGCGCTCAACCTCAATGCCGAACAGGAGCAGACCGGCGTTGGTAGGCGCGAGTTCGGTTTTGCCCGTAGTAACGTCGGAGCGCTGCGTCAGGCAGCCGCGCCGCAGCAGAAACGCCGCTGGATCGGCTTCGGCGATCGGACCGACACGCCGTGCATAGGCAGCGATCTTCTCGGCGTCCAGATCGGCGAGCGTTGCATCCGGCGGCGTCATACGGTCCCAACTGGTCTCGCCGCGCTCGATCAGGAGTTGCCGCAGCGCATCCGGAGAAAGCGGCGCATTGACGCAACCCTCCCGCCGCAGATAGGTTCCGCCGACGCTGTAAACATGGGGCAATCCTGAAGGAACGGTGACGATCAGCAAGGTTGCGCTATTGTGCGCAATCACCGCTGGCAGCGGCAGCACCAGCGGCGGCAGGCATGCCAGCGCCGCATCGAGCGCCATCGCGCGCGCGTCGTCAGCATCCGCCACCCCTTCGACCTGCCGCCCGCGCATGCCGATCACAACCGTTCCGCCTGCGCCATTCGCCATGGCCGCCAACGTCTGCGCCAGGTCGGCGGGGCGCACATTCGCCCGCACAAATGCCAGACGTTGCCCTTCCGCCTGCGCGAGAAGGTCGGTGATTGCCTGATCGTGCATATCCATCGCCTGCTCTGGTTCGTTACGGGTATTGAACGGAAGGGATTGTAGCACAAAATAGCGAGTGGATGCAATCATCCATCGACAGGAGATCTGGATGTTCTGGCTGGCAAGGCGTCTGGAAGCACGTAGATTACTGCGAATTGAGATGGATTCGCACAAATTGCTCGCGTTCCATCCTTATAGGAAGATCAACCAGATAGTGGACAATCGCGTGATCAGCGTGGGCCTCGACAGGCTCAGCCCACGCCAACCGCGCCACCATCGCGTGATCGGCGCGGGCCTCGACAGGCTCAGCCCACGCCAACCGCGCCACCATCGCGTGATCAGCGTGGGCTTCGACAGGCTCAGCCAACGGCGGTTGAGCCTGTCAAAACCAACGTCAACTGCGCCACAGGTGCAGGCTCGATTGTCCAGGTTGAGGGTGATCTTCACTATCAGATCATGCCCGGACTCAGAGCGATTGCGTCTTGCACGATTCGCATGTCTGTGCTATTCTTCTGCTATGAAACCATCACCATTCGAACAGTTCGTGACGTTCATCTACGTCCGCGACCTGCACGCCAGCGATGCGTTCTACAGCGATCTTCTCGGTCTGCCGCTGGCGCTCGACCAGGGATCGTGTCGCATCTATCGCGTGGCTGGCGACGCCTATCTTGGCGTCTGCCAGCGCAACGACGCCGCTGCGTCCCCAACGCCTGGCTCGCTCATTCTGACGCTGGCGGTGCAGGATGTTGACGGATGGCATCGCTACCTGGCGGAACACGGCGCAACAGTCGAACAACCGCCGCAGTACAACCCCCGCTTCAACATCTATCACTGCTTCCTGCGCGACCCGGACGGGTACCTGGTCGAAATCCAGCGTTTCCTCGATCCGACGTGGCCACATCCAGGGTAACAGTTGCCTGGCATGCCAGGCACAGCGACGGCACGCACGCGCCCCAATGCGTGCTGTACAGCACACAAAGGCGCAGAGGCACAGATGTCGCAAGCAAGGAGCAGCAGTTGTACGTTGAATGTGGGAGCGCGTGAGATGCTGATGTATGCCCCTCTGTGTTCTCTGTGGCTCTGTGGTTAAGAAACAGCGAAGAGTCCGCACAGGCGACGCATGCCCGACACTCGCACCCACGACATGATCACGTTCGCCACTGGCGCGTTCCTGGCGCCAGCGACGTATGTGCTCCTTGAGTCGGGCGGTCGGGAATACGCGGCAACTGGCGCTGCCGTTCTCGCTGGCGCTCATCTGATTTCTGGTCTCCTCTTCTCGCCTGACCTTGACATTGACTCAGCAATTGATAACCGCTGGGGCATCTTCTTCTGGATATGGCGACCGTACATGTGGATTGTTCCGCATCGTCATTTCTGGAGTCACAGCCTGATCGTTGCGCCGCTGTTGCGCCTGGTTTATTTTTACCTCGTCACCATGCTGATCGTCATCGCGGGCGCATGGATTCTGGGGCGCATCGGCGTCGGCGTACCAGACCTGCATGCGCAGACATCGGCGTGGATTTTCGACGTGATGCGCCGCAACCCTGATATGGTGCGCCTGTTCCTCGTCGGTTTCATCAGCGGCAGCGCCGCGCACACCATCGCCGACTGGCTGGTGACTGGCGGGAGACGCTATCTGCGGATGGCGGGGATTCGCCTGCACAGCGACTATCGCAACCACGACCGCATCCGGCGCAGATGACCGTCACCTGCACAGTTGGAGCGGTCCCTGGATGCCTTTGGCAATGCTGGTCTCTAATCATGAATGCATCGCTGGGCGCGGGTGACAGTCATCCCTGCGCGGGTGGGGCGGCGCCTGGATGCCGTCGGCAATGCTGGTCTCGAACCATGAATGCATCGCCGGGCGTGGGTGACAGTCATCCCTGCGCGGGTGGGGCGGCGCCTGGATGCAACCAGTACTGCCGGGCTCTCCCCGCAGGTGCAGATGACCGTCACCTGCACAGTTGGGGCGGCGCC
>DAOTWI010000120.1:0-2469 GCA_034436075.1 Roseiflexus sp. | reverse complement strand
AGATTCTGTCGCGGGTCAAGGTGGTCACCCATCTGCGCGGCCGGCGCCGCACGCTCAACAACGATCACGCTTTCCAACCGACCTTCCCGGCTCATCAGGCGCCGGCACAGGATGCACAACCGGCAACCGTGACCAACGCGACGATCATTCCGCCAGTCAGCAGCGCATCAGATGCCCGGCTCAGCCCAATCGTCGTCATTGGCGCCAGCACGGGAGGTCCACGGGTCATCCACCAGATTATTGCCGGTCTTCCGCGCGCGTTTCCTGCTGCTGTCCTGGTTGTGCAGCATATTGCGGAAGGGTTTAGCGAAGGGATGGCGGAGTGGCTGGCAAGCACCGGCGTCCTGCCGGTGCGCATCGCATATGAAGGATCGCCTGTTCGCGCTGGCGAAGTGCTGATCGCTCCTGATCGCCGCAACCTGTTGGTGACGCACCAGGGCGCCATTCACCTGAGCGATGCGCCGCTGCTCATCCAGCGACCATCCATCGATGTTACGATGCAGGCGGTTGCTGATGTGTACGGCTCGCGCGCAGTCGGCGTGCTGCTGACAGGCATGGGGCGCGATGGGGCGTATGGGATGCGGGCGCTCTATCGTCGCCAGGCGTATACCATTGCGCAGGACGAGGCGAGTTGCGCCATTTTTGGCATGCCGCGCGCAGCGATCCAGCTGGGCGTTGTGTGCGAGGTGCTGCCGCCGGATGCCATCGCGCCGCGGTTGGTGGAAGTGGTGTCCAGGTTGGTTGCAGGTTGACGGTGCGAAAGGCGAGAGGTAAGAGGCGAAGGGCGAGAGGCAAAAGGGTCTGAGAAAAACCGGCGTGTTGGCGCCCTCTGTGCTCTCTGTGCCTCTGCGGTTAAGAAAATGGGTGTGAAGGTTGCCGGTTGCAGGTGCGAAAGGCGAGAGGTAAGAGGCGAAGGGCGAGAGGCAAGAGGGTCTGAAAAAAACCGGCGCGTTGGCGCCCTCTGTGCTCTCTGTGCCTCTGTGGTGCAAAAAAACAGGTGCGACGGTTGCAGGTTGCAGGCAGGGATGCACGACCGTTGCCCGGAAAAAGAGTGCGGATACAGCCGGATGCGTGTGTATTCTTTTCTTCTCTATGCCCTCTGTGTCTCTGTGGTTCAGAATCACAGACATGCAAGGTTAAACACGAACGAGTGCCATGAGCGCAGTGCATGATCTCTTCGTCCCCCCGCCAGTGCGTCTCTCGCCGGAGGCGTTTGACCGGCTGCGCACCCTGCTGGCGGATTACAGCGGCGTCTACCTGGATACAGCGCAGCAGCGCGTGCTGGAGGCGGGTCTGGCGCAGCGCATGGCGGCGCTTGGCGAAACGCTCGAGGCATACGAGCGCCGCATTAGCGCGCCCGCTGGTCGCAACGAACTCCACCATCTGGCGGAGATGGTGGTCAACCACGAGACCTTTTTCTTCCGCAACGCGCCGCAGATGCGCGCCCTGCGCGAGACGCTGCTCTTTGAGTTGCACCGCCGCAAGCCGCCGGGTGAGCCGATCCGCGTCTGGAGCGCCGGGTGCGCAACCGGTGAAGAGGCGTATTCGCTGGCAATCACCGTCCTGGAAACGTTTGGTCTGGCGATTGCGCGTCCGGTGCAGATCTGGGCGACCGATCTGAGCGAACTGGCGCTCGAAAAGGCGCGCGCTGGCTTCTACCGCGGCCGTTCGCTCAACAATGTCACACCCGCGCTCCTCAATCGCTACTTCGTCCCGCGTGGCGACGGCTTTCTCGTGTCGGACGCCGTGCGCGCGCTGGTGCGCTTCGAGCAATTGAATCTGCTCGAAGCGTTTCCGCCAGCCGCGTATGGCGTCGATGCGATTTTCTGCCAGAATGTGACCATCTATTTTCGTTCAGAAACGCGACGATCATTGATCGAGCGGTTTCATCGCTGCCTGCCAGCCCACGGGCTGCTGTTCCTGGGATTTTCAGAAACCCTCTGGAATGTCTTTGATGGCTTTCGCTCACGCGAAGTGTCAGGCGCCTATGTGTACCAGAAGGTTGAACTGCATGACCGATCAGTGCCACATCGCGCTATGCAGCGCCGTCCGCCGCCGTCTGGGACCGGGCAGCGTGCGCCATTGGTCATCGACACGCCTCCCCCTTCCCGGAAGCAGCGACCAGCGGTTATTTCGCCACCGTCTCACCCCAGCGATGAGGATGCTGGTCGGGTGGCGCAGGCGCAAGCCTTGATCGACGCGGGGCGGATCGACGAGGCGATGGACATGCTGCGCAGCATTCGCCCCAACTCGTCGCTGGCGCCGCGCGCGCTGGTGCTGGTGGCGCGCGTGCATGCCGATCGCGGCGAACTCGATCTGGCAATCGCCGAGGCGCGCCGCGCGCTTGAAATTGACGCACTGCGCGGTGACGCCTATCTCTTGATAGGAACAATCTACGTGCGCTAGGGGCAATGGAACGAAGCGATCCAGGCGCTCGAACGCGCGCGCTACCTGGACTCCGACGCCGCC
>DAOTWI010000119.1:0-2573 GCA_034436075.1 Roseiflexus sp. | reverse complement strand
CTGGCGGCCGCGCGCGAACTGGCGCACGCCGATGTCGATGTGTTAATGATCAACCGGACGAACTACCACGGCTTCTGGCCCCTCCTCTACCAGGTAGCGACCGCCGGTCTGGAGCCGGAGTCGATTGCCTACCCGGTGCGCGCGATTCTGCGGCGCTACCGCAACGCCAATTTTCTGCTTGCAGAGGTGAGCGGCGTGGATTTTGAGCGGCGTTCTGTGCTGACTGATGTTGGCGCTGTATCCTATGATTATCTGGTGCTGGCGGCGGGGAGTACGACGAACTTTTTCGGCAATGAGCGCTTTGAACGGCATACGCTCGGCATGAAGGACCTCGACGAGGCGCAGCGGTTGCGCAACCACATACTCCAGTGTTTTGAGCGCGCCGCTTCCGAGCGGGATCCGGCGCACCGCGCGGCGTTGCTGACCTTCGTGGTCGTTGGCGGCGGCCCGACCGGCGTCGAACTGGCGGGGGCGTTCATCGAGTTGATCCGCCATGTGATGCGCAAAGACTACCCGATGCTCGATGTGCATCAGGCGCATGTGGTGCTCGTCGAAGCGACCGACCGGGTGCTATCGATGTTTCCTGATCCGTTGCAGCGCGCGGCGCTGGATCGGTTGCGGCAAATGGGGGTGGATGTGCGCCTGAATGCGCCGGTGGCGGACGCGCATCCCGGAGTGCTGGCATTCAAAGATGGCACAGAACTGGCGGCGGAGACGATCGTTTGGGCGGCGGGGGTGCGCGCATCGCCGCTGGCAGAGGTGCTTGGCGTGACACTGGGGCGCGGCGCTCGGGTGAAGATTGAACCGACGCTGACGTTGCCGGGACACTCCAATGTTTTTGTGGTTGGCGACATGGCATATCTGGAAGGATACCGTCCCGGCGTGCCCTACCCGATGGTCGCGCCGGTTGCCATTCAGATGGGAGAGCAGGCGGCGCGCAACATCATCGCGCGCACCCGGCGTAACCCGATGAAGCCGTTCCGCTACTTCGACAAAGGACAGATGGCGACGATTGGGCGGAGCTCGGCAGTACTCGACTCCTTCGGCATCCGGTTGACCGGCTGGCCCGCGTGGGTCGGCTGGCTTTTCGTACACCTGATGGAACTGGTCGGCTTCCGCAATCGTGCGCTGGTGCTGCTGAACTGGGCGTACAGCTACTTCACCTACGACCGCGGCGTGCGCCTGATCTTCGGCGTCGGGGCGGAAGAGCGGCTGAAGGTTGAGCGATTGAAGGTTGAAGGTTGAAGGTTGCACCACCATTCGTGCGCCTTCGTGGTCTTCGTGGATGCCAGGGAACAAATCGCGCCCACTGCGCGTTATGATGAGCAGAGGACCATTGCATCACCCAGAGGAATGCCATGCGTGCAATGATTGCCGCTCTGCTTGGATGCACACTGTTGCTGGCAGCATGTGGCAGCGCCAACACTGGCGCTGTGCCTGCCGAACCAACGCAACCGTTCAATCCGGCGCTGTCACAACCGACGCAGCCGCCGCTGCCCACTGGCGTTCCCGGTCAGCCGTTGCTTGCCGATACCCCCGCTCCGCAATCAACGGCGACAGGTGCGCCGGTGGCGCCATCACGGACGGTCAGCAACCCAGGAATGCCAACCACCACGCTAACGTCTACGCCCGTTCCGGTCGCCACGCAAGGGAAGGAGACGCCGATGCCCACGCCTGATCCGGGGAATGAACCCCTGCGCCCTGTGCCGCCGTACACTGCGCAACCGCTGACGCCGCCCTTCGGCACAGCAATGGATGCGCAGATCGATGTTGCGAAGCAAGACTTGGCGCAACGTCTGGGGATCGATGCGTCAGCCGTTGAAGTCGTAGAAGTGGACGCGGTTACCTGGCCCGACACGTCGCTCGGGTGCCCGAAGCCGGGGATGATGTACCCGCAGGTGCTGGTCGACGGCGTTCTTGTGCAACTCCGCGCCAATGGGCAGGTCTACCGCTACCATGGCGACGGGCAGCGCCAGTTATTCCTGTGCGATGCGCTGGCAGCTCCCGTCGGCGGGCAACCGGGACGTCCGCCGCGAGGTGAGCCGTAAGCGGAGCGTGTGTTCCGATATTGATATATAATCGGCGGGAATAGACCGTTCAGGCTCAATAAGCTGCCCGTTATGAAGCGAATGACCTTCGTAGAGCGCACAGGACGAATCGAAGACCTGGATCGATCCTTCGATCTGGCGTTCTGGCAGGCTCAGGAACGGCGCAGCCGGTTTGAAGCCGCCTGGGAGTTGATTGTCCACGCGCATCGGGTAAAGGGCGTCGATGTTCGTCAACTCCGACTTCAGCGATCTGTTGAGACTTTTCAACGACAACGGCGTCCGGTATCTCGTTATCGGAGGGTACGCCGTCGTTCAGTACGCTGAACCTCGTTACACCAAAGATCTCGATCTGTGGATCAGCACAGACGATCTGCAGGCAATCCCTGGGTCGCTGCGCATCATCCCGTGGTGACGGTCACCTGCGCCTGCCCCGTGCACCGTCCCGCTACCCGTGGGCGCGACAACGCCGCGCCCCTACGATCACACATTCGCGGTGGTGCGGGCAATCCCTGGGTCGCCGCGACA
>DAOTWI010000118.1:0-4182 GCA_034436075.1 Roseiflexus sp. | reverse complement strand
GGCGGCGTCTCTGTCGGCAGCGGCGTCTCTGTCGGACGCGCTTCAGCCGTTTCGGTCAGCGCCAGCAACGGCGCCTGCGGAAGAGCGCGCGGCGCAGCCGCTTCCATCACCCGCGCAACCCCCCCCAGCAATCCGGCTGCTACAATGCCAGCGCAGATTGCCATCACAAATCGAGGCATTAAGGCGCTCCTTATCCCTGTAGTACGCGATTGCGGCTATAGTAGCAGAGATGCACCGGTTCTTCAAGCATCTTCATCCATTTGCTCACACCGCCTCGCCGAGTTTTACCGCCTCGAAGATCCGCATCCGGCGCAGCAACAGCACAATCGCAACAATCGTCGCCGCCAGCAACCCGCCGGAGATGCCATACACCAGGGCGATCCGTTCCCAATCGATCTGCACCACAAACGGCGGCGTTTCGGGGTAGACCCCCGTTCGCACCTGTAAGAACGGGATGAACAACCGGCTTGTCAGAATGCCGACGGCGGTGCCGAGCGCTGCGCCAAACCCAACGACCAGCGTTTGTTCAAATACCAGCAGCACGCTCAACTGCCGCGTGCTCAGTCCAATTGCGCGCAGGACGCCTAACTCCACCAACCGCCGCTGGAACGAGAGCAGGGTGTAGGCGACAAACCCGATCACCGTCACCACGGTTGTTGCCAGAAAACCGACCGAGAGCAACCCGAACAGACCCTGCCGTTCCGGCCGGCGTAGATCGAGATCGAGCAGTGTCTGCGGCGTCGACCGGATCATCCGCAACCCATACCCGATCCCTGCTGCTGCGACCGTTTGCAGGTTTGCGCCGGGCGCCAGCGACAACCAGACCTCATATGGATACTGTCCGCCCTGCGAGTCGAAACTGTAATCCAGATTGCCGATCACAAACGGCGGACCCTGATCGTAGAGCGTCGGAAAGTATGCGAGCGTACCGACAACGATAAACGTCACATTCTGCGTTTGCCCGCGATCATTCATCGCCAGTGCGAAGCGGTCGCCGATCCGCAACCCGCGCTGCCGCGCAAATGTTTCCGACACCAGCGCCGCATCAGGGTAGTCCGCCAGCCGATTCATCAGCGCGCCAAGCGACTCGCCAGCATAGTCAGGACGCCAGGCGTCCGCCAGCACTGCCGCCAGTGTCGTCCGGTCGACGCCGTAAAAGATGCCGCTGGTTGCCGGAGTATTCCCCACGAGAATATCCACCTTGCTCGGAGCGACCCGCGTAGCGCCGGTTACGCCAGGAATGGTCAGATACTCTTCCATCGGCACGAACATATATGCCGTGCTCGGCGTCGTATCGGCTTCCCCGGTTGTTCCAATCGTGCCGCCAGTCAGGTCGAGGCGGGTTTCCGCCTGCGCAATCTCGCGGTCGCCCGCAATATTCGCCGAGGTGATCGCCGCACCAGGGTATGCCAGACGCACGTCCGCCGCCCCCCGATAGTACGCCCGTTCTTCGCTGTGACGATCCAGCGTGAGCGCCATCGACGAGGTGAACGTCGCCAGCGCCAGCGTCAGCGCCACCAGCAGCACCGGACCGCCATACGTCCCTGGCGTGCGCGACAGGAAGCGCAACGCCGTCACCAGCGCCACTCCCGGCGCCTGCCCCGCGATCCACGCCAGCACCCGCAGCACTAACGGTAGGAAGCGCACACCGATCAGCGTACCGGCGAAGACCATCAGCGCCGGCGCGAGGAGCAGCAGCGGATTGCGGAACGGATCGTCCGCGCCGACCGTGACGCCAGGCACGCCGATCATACCACTCAGGCGTAACTGTTGATAACCATAGACTGCCGGTATCAACAGCAGGATGTCAAGGTAGAGCCGTTGCCAGAGGGGCGGGCGCGTGACGCGCGCCCGTTCGCTTTTGTACAAAATAATTGTGCGCCCGGCGGCGCTCAATGCTGGCAACAACACCGCTGGCAGCGCCAGCAGAATCGTTGCCAGCGCATGCCACGGACTGGCAGGGAGCAGGGTTGGCGTGGGAACATCAAGCGGCGCAAACCGCAAAAATGAAACCGTCCAGGCAATGACCTGCGCCAGCGCCCATCCCAGCGGCAGTCCAGCCGCCCACGCTGCTGCGCCAAGCAACAGCACTTCGCCAAGCGCCAACCCCAACACCTGCCAGCGCGAACTGCCGCGACTGCGCAGCACCGCCATTTCCTGCTGCTGGCGCACGACGGTCATTTCGGTGACCTGCAAAACAAAGTACCCGATCACCACCAGCAGCGGCACGGCAAATAGCGCCAGCGTGACGGTCAACACCCGCACCTGATCGCGATGGCGCTCCAGCGCATCCATTGGCGAGCGCACAAGTTCGGCGCCAGGGAGACGCTGCTGAATATCGGCGGTCGCCGTCTCGATCCGCTCCCGCAGCCGCTCGACATCGCTGCTGCGCACACTGCTGCCATCAATCGCGGTGTACCACGCCGTCAGGGTCACGAAGCGCGCATCGGGAACATCAACGAGCCGGGCGAAACTTTCTTCCGGCACAAGAAAGACATCGCTGTACGTCGATGGCGGTTGAAACCAGTAACTCGCATCAGCGTCCGCCGGTCGCCAGATGCCTGCAATCCGCACCAGCACATCAATGCGCGGTCCACGACCGGTCGATTGCACCAGATACAGATCATCGACCAGCAGCGTATTTTTCGACGCTGTCGTTTCCGACACCAGGACGTCAAGCAGTCCCTCGCCGGTAAACGGTCGCGGCAGATCGCCCTCGACGATCTGAATATGGCGTTCGATGCCGCTGAGAAACCCGATGCGGGCGAATAACACTTCTCGACCGGCGCCGTCGGGGAAGCCGGCGCGCAATTTTTCCGTTGCCGCAAAGCGAACGCCCGGCGGCGCTGGCAGGTCAATCCCCGCAGCTGGCAGATTCCCCGCCAGTTGATCGGCGAGGAGATACTGTTGCCACGAAATCGAAGGGTCGGACGCGCCGCCGTAGCGGTAGACCATGGCGAAGGGCGGCAGTGGATCAGCAATGGCGCGTTCGGTGAGCGCCGCCAGCAGAATGCGATACCCGGACGCTTCGGCATAGACCGGAATACAGACCACCATGCCGACTGCCAGCGCCATGCCGGACCAGACCGCAAGCGCCAGCCCCAGATGGCTCAGCAGACGACGCCAGATCACGGAGGGGAATGCCAGAACCAGAGCCAGGTGACGGATCATGAGAGCGCCTGTTTATTCCTGCGACACGCTCGCCGTATGCCGCAGCGCGCGAAAGCGGTCATGGACGCCAGCGAGCGTGGTTGGCACAAGATCGTGGCGTTCACGCAACGCCTCGAGATAATCGAGGATGGCTTCCAGCGTCCGGCTATGTTTGTCATCATCGTTGTCATACGCCGGGCGATTATCGGACGTAAAGCAGAGCGCGCAGAACGAGGCGGCATCCTCGATCATGCGCTCAATTGCCCGATCAATGACCGGTTGGTGGAGCGCCTCGAAGGTTCCGGCATCGATCCGCAATTCGTACGGCAGGTTGGTCATCTGCCGCTGATCCGGGTCGGTCGTCACCGGCACGTCGAGAAACGGCAGATCGCCGGAACGTTCGTGATGATGACTGTCAACATAACGCGGGTGGTGCGTGACGTGTTCCCAATCCACTCCGATGCGCGGCAGCACGAATCCGGGCTGGGCGATTGATCCCTGGCGAAAGCCAAGTTCGTAGAGGAGGCGGTAGGTATCATCACTTGCCGAATGCTTGCAGGGGCGGAACGAGCGCGGGCGAACGCCGATGGCATCGGCAAAACGTTCAGCAGCCTCATCGATCAACCGGCGCTGCACCTCCGGCGGCAGCGTACCCAGGAAGTTGCGATACGATCCGCTCTCCGCCTGCAACGGATTGACGTACAATCCGAGTTCGGCGCCGCGCCCGGCGAGCTCTTCAAGGAGCGGCGTATGCTCGACGGCGCACTGCGGCGCCAGGAAGAGCGTCGGCGGGCACCCCGCGCGGAGCAGGCGATTGGAGTATCCCTCGATTGCGCGTGCGCTTTGCTCCCAGGTGCGCGGTCCCTCCTTCGCTGTGCGGATCGCAATGCTCTCACAATCCAGGGTGAAGAGCACATGTATCGTCAAACGAGTCGTCATTGGCGCAAGCTTCTTCGATTGAAGACCCCACTGTATCGCTCACTAATGCATTATAGCACACGCCCTTCGACCCAGGTGACGGTCACTTGCGCG
>DAOTWI010000117.1:0-1996 GCA_034436075.1 Roseiflexus sp. | reverse complement strand
CAGCAGCGCAACGGCGATGAAGAGCGCCAGGAATGGTTTCATGAAGTCTCTCTTTTTGACATAGGGCGTATGTGCATGCTATAGTCATACCATTCTAGAAAGGTATGACCATGGCATCTATTGTAGGACAAAAAGGGCAGATTGTCATCAATAAGGACATCCGTGAACGTTTGGGCGTCAAACCCGGCTGGATCGCACTTCAGCGCCTGGTAGACGGCCATGTTGAGATTTTCTTCGTTCCTCCTGAGCATGATCAATCACTGAAAGGCTGCCTGGCAGCGTACATCACGACCAGCGTCAGCCGCAATTCGTGGGAGGAGGCGCGCACGCTCGCCTGGGAAACAGCAGCCCGTCAAAGGGAAGATCTGCCGGAAGAGGCGCCCCGATGAGCGGATTGCTGGACACAAGCCTGGTAGTACGGTATCTCACCGGAGAGCCGCCAGACCTGGCGACGCTGGCGGCACAGATCATCGACAGCGAAGAACATTTGCTCATCACTGATGTCGTTGTTGCAGAAACCGCGTATGTTCTCACGTCAGTCTACGGCGTACCGCGCGAAGCCGTTATAGACGCGCTGGTTCTTTTTCTCCAGAAGCGCAACGTTTTCCCGTTTGCGCTGCGCAAAGAGACGCTGCTCCAGGCGCTGTTGCTCTGTCGTCCGTCAGGACGGATTTCCTTCGCAGACGCGCTCGTCTGGGCAGCCGCCATCGAGACGGAACACAAAGTCGTTTACTCCCTGAATGCGCGCTTTCCGCGTGATGGCATCGAAGTTCGGCGCAGCAAAACATCATAGTAAGGCTGGAGGACAGGCAGATCAAGACCGCGCCAGATCTCTGCCGGAAACGATAGCCTGGAACCAGCCGGGGTATTCCGCCTGGAGACGTTCAAACTCAGCGCGCGTGTAGACGAAGAGATCGACCCCGACCGGAAAGCCGACCGGCAGAAAGCCAGCAGCACGTTCACGCATTGGCGTATCCGTCGCGGAGAGGATCAGGCACAGGTCAACATCGCTCCCGGGTCTGGGAATGCCGTTCACCCACGAGCCGAACCAGATGATGCGCTCAATCTCCGGATGCTCAGCAAACAGGCGCGTTGCATATTCCCTGACAGCCTGCTCGATGCGCGCTCGATCAATTGATTTGATGACGACAGAACTCAAGGATGGCCTCCGCATATTGAACGGCTTCCTCTGCTTCCCTTTGCGTGTAAAAATCGGTCGGCGCGCCGGAAGCAAACCCGTTCGGATAGCGGGTAGGAATGTAGTGCTTGTCCAGGACGCGGCAATGGTCCACCAGTTCGGGCGGCGTCTGGATGTCTGGCGGCAGATTTCCGATCAGCGCAGTGAGCGTGTGCCCCCACGCATCCATGCCTAATCGCTGAAACAAAGACTTCAGGGCCTTTTCTGCGGCTTGCTGGGCAGCAAAGCAACTCCACTCATAATCGCCGTCGTTCAGGGCATTCCGGGCATGGCGCAGGTCCGCCTCAGCCTGTCGAAACCAGTCCGCGTACCGGTTGGTCATCGTTCCTGAGCCTTTCGTATTCAGCGCAGGTGCAACTTTCACGGTTCTATTGTACTCCGATAGTCACCTCTCCCGCCAGACGCAATGCACCGCCGGATGCGCTGGTCTGGGCGACCCGGCGGGGCGCCCGTACTGTCGCCTTCGCTGAACGGCGCCATCATTCCCGCACCACTATCATCAGCCCCTCGCGTTGCACAATCGGCATGGCGAAGTCGAACACATCCGCCCGTGCGCAGAGATTCATGTCTTCCAACGAGAGATGGGGATGGTCCGGGTCGCCGAAGCGTTTGCCAAACGTCGACTCACGCACCCGCCGCTCGAACGGCGCCGGATCGGGCGTCTGACCGTGCAGATGCGCCGCAAGATATTCGGCGCACGCAATATCCTCATCGCCGTCGCGGTCGCTATAGATTCCGGTGATCAGGAAGGTGACGCGCGGCGGATCGAGGCGGCGCAGCAGGCGCGCAGCGGCGGCG
>DAOTWI010000116.1:0-4418 GCA_034436075.1 Roseiflexus sp. | reverse complement strand
CATACCGCTCACTGCGGTGTTCGCCCGCCGCTTCGGGTTCGCCATCCATGTTGAACCGGCGGCTCATCCCGGCCAGCACCTCAAGCGCCGACAGCGGCGCCCGCATCTGAACAATCGCCACATCACCCGATGGACGACCGTACACCCCCTGTCCGAAGTTTGTCCACCCCTGCGGCGTCACGCCGGCAATTCCCAGTTCACTGTCGCGGAATGGGATCATGCGCACTGCTGCGCCTTCGACGTCGAACGCCGGGGCGCCCAGTTGCGCAACGCATGCCGCGTCCGGCTGGCGCTGCGGATTATCGAGGAATGCGAGCGCCATGCTCAACGGGCAGCCGCCGTCGAGCACTACGCCGTGCGCCGATGAGGGAAACTCGAAGAAGAAACCATTGCGTAGCGTCGCCGCCGCTTCTTTGCCATCGTCCGGCGGCGTCGCCGGATCATACGTCCCGGCGAGAATCAGCGCGGGAATGTCACTGCGCACCGGCTGATTTTCGACCGGCGGCGCAACACCGACCCCCCAGGCATCGCAGATATCCCAGAACGCTGTCATATCGAACACATCCTGCTGCTGCGGGAAGGGTTCATCCGCCTTGACCATCGCTTCGCGCGTCTCGAAGAGAATCTCATCGTAGCAGCGCGCCGAATACATCACCCCATAACTTAAGTAGTCGCTCTGTGAGACGTTGTTCATAATCAGGCGCACCCACAGATCGAAATTGTTCTTCTGCGCTGCATCGTAAATGGCGCGCGGCAGCAGCGGGATGATTTCCGTCGAATACATCGCCTGGAACAGCGTGCTGATCATCGAATCGCCGTTGATCAACACCTGGTAGGTGCGCCCAGTGAACGGATCGACGCCCGGAAGCGTCACCGGCTGCGTATTGAGTTTCGCCACCAGATCATAGAACACCTGTTCAAGCCCGGGATGCGCCGCGTTGCAATCCGGGTCGGCGGCGCAGCCGCGGAACAGCGTCTGAAACGCGCGCTCGGCGTCGGCTGGCGTCTGCGACTCATTGATCTGCAGCGGGCGGGTCGAGTCGAGCACCACGCTTCGAATCCCCTGCGGATACTCGCGCATCGCCGTGAGCGCCAGGCGCGTGCCATACGAACTGCCGATCAGGTTCCACTGCTCATAGCCGAGCGCCAGGCGCAGGTCCTCCAGGTCGGCGGCGTTGGTCAGCGTATTGTATTGCGCCAGATCAACGCCATCCGCGATCAGGCGTTCACGGCACTTGAGCGCCGCTTCCTTCCAGAGGCGCGAACTTTCGTCAGCGCGGATGTCCATTGGCAGCATATCAAAACTGAGTTTCGTCAGTTCCGGGCACGCCAGCGACGGCGTCGAATAGCCGGTGCCGCGCTGATCGAACATAATAAAGTCGCGGTTGGAAAGGAATGATCGAAACCAGACATCGAACACCAGCGGCAGACGCTCCAGTGCATCGACGCCGGGACCGCCTTCGAGATAGACGATCGGATCGGGGGGCGGGTTGGGGCGTGTGCTGCGGAAAATGGCGACGTGGAGCCGCACCTCTCTGCCATTGTCGGGCTTTGCGCGATTTTCGGGAACGATCAGCCAGCCGCATTCGACCGACACGCCGCCCGGCGGCGGAAACTCACAATTGCCCGTCTCGTAACGCGCAGCGGACTGAACCGGCGCTGTGGTGGGCGCAACCGTGGATTCTGGCGCCGCCGCCGGCGGCGGAACTGGCGTCGCCGTCGGTGCGCCGAGCAACGCTTCAGCGCCAGGCGCCAGCGTTGGCGTCGGATTCGACGAGGACGGAACCCCACACGCGCTCAGGAGCAGCGCGACAATCAGCAGAACCAACCGCAGGTGCATGGAACGCTTCCCTTCTCCGCTCACCACCCGATACGAAGTCATATTTCTACATATTGTACCGTAATTGGGCGGGGTGTGGGATAACGTTCCACGTTGAACGTTGAACGTGGGGAAGGTTGCAGGTAGGAAGGTTGCATGTGGAACGAACACTCGACCTTTGAGGTCTTGGGTACGGACTCCGAAGGCTCACGCATCGTTTTCTCTGGAACGAACCGCGCCAGCGCAGGTGAACCGACCTCAAAGGTCTGCGCCGTTGAACGTGCATCCCTACAGGCTGAGTTCCCAGCCGTTGTCGAACAGCATCTGCGCCCACCGGTGTGTGTCTTTACGCACCTTCCTGAACGCCGAAGGTCAGCGCCACCATCTGGTGCCCGTGGATCCGCGGCACAGACAGACGGACCGTGTGACCGGTCTGCTCAAAGTCAAGGGATTGACCTTGCGGTTCGCACGCTGCGCGCACGACATCAGCGGGAACGCGCAGCGTGAGCGTGACATCGAAGAGCTGAATGACATCGTCGATCAGGTCGAGCGCGTGACTGGCGCGGATTGGGATGTAGTGCAGCAGATGCACAATCCAGCGCGAGTGGTCCTGCTGTTCGTTGATAGTGACGATCAACGTGCCCGGACCGTTATGGCGCACCAGGCGTGCGGGCAGCAGCATGTCAATGGCATTGCACACCAGCGTCTTGCACCAGCGCGGTCCGTTGTCGTAGTACTGGCTGAAGATCGGATGGGCGAAGTAGATCACGTTGTTCTGGCGCAGAATGACCGGATACCCCTCGATGCCAGCCGATGGCGTGTGACGGTGGGAGCAATAGTGGCGCCAGGTGCGGTTGAAGTAGGGGAGGGTCGCGCGCGCAAGCGTCTCGGCGCGTCCATCAGCCTCAATGTGGATAGCCCGGCGATACATCACATGCTCGGTTTCGGGCAACCCGGCGCCGATAGCGCCGCGCGGGACGATAAAATCAGGAGCGTATGGCGCTTCACCCAGATAGCGAGCGTCACATCCGGGCAACACAAACGCACGACCATCAGGGTCGAGCGCCGCCTCGAAGGAAGCCAGGATCGCCCCGCCCTGCGCCAGGTAGTCGCGCAGTTTTGCGGTGAACGCTGCGGATATGCGGACCGTATCCGGCAGGATCAGCAACCGGTAGCGAGCCAGGTCGGCGGAGGTATCGATGACATCGAACTGGAAGCCGGACTCCTGCAACATGCGCATCGCGCCGACGTCGGCTGGCGGGGTGCGTTCATCGGTGAATTCGCCCGAAGAGAGCAGCGCCATCTCGACGACGGGGCGCGCATCTCGACACCAGGGTTCTTTTGCTTCAACCTGGCGATAGACGTGCCCAATCAGATCGTAGGTCGTCTCGCAGATCGCGCCAGAGGGGTGCAACTGATCGCCAATGCAGCACTTCCCGCCCAGCGCCAGCATCTGGAAGCATTCAAACTCCAGCGCGGCGCGGTTCTTGAACGAATGAAAATCGCCCCACTGCGTGTGGAACTTGCCGGTCATCCCCAGCCACTCCTTGCCCAGGGTGCGGGTGTAGCGCGCTGTGAGCGGGAAATGGGCATACCCCCACTCACCGCTCGGCAGCGACTCGATCTCCAGGTGCGTGTAGGCGTCCAGCGTCGGGCGAACGTGCAGGCTGATGTGACCACTGTTGAAAAAGATGGAACATGCCGGGTCCAGGCTGCGCACAAAATCCGCCATCTCTCGTTTGAACCGGTCAATGACCGTGTGCGCATAGGCGTGGCGTTGTGCCGGATCAGCGGGGTCGAGACCTTCTTCCAGCATGGCGGTGCGCGTCCAGACCGACGAGTCATCAACCGGTGTCACAATGTCGAACCAGAGTCCATCAACCGGCAGCATCTCGAAGATCTCTTCCACATGCGCTTTGAGAAAATCCAGGTAAGGCGAGTTGACGCAGAGCGCCCGGTAAAATCCGGCTTCGTAAGGTGGAGTGCCGGGTCTGCCGTAGATATTGGCGATGCGCCCGTCGGAGGTCAGCGCCAGCCATTCGGGGTGTTGCCGGGCAGTAAAGTCGTCCCACTGCACGCTCACATAGATCGGCGTGCGAATGCCATAGGCGTGGCAGGCGTCGATCTGCTCGCGCAGCAGCGATCGCTGCATCATCGGATGGCGACGCTCAGGAAAGCGGCGGGTGTCGAAGTAAATCCATCCGTGGTGGCAGCGGGCGAAAAGATTGATCGAATTGACCCTGGCGCGCGCCAGGGTTGCGGCGAATCGTTCAGGGTCGAACGCAGCGCCGACGGCCGGGATCTGGTCGCTCGTATGGAAATCGAGGTGAATCTGGCGAAACGGTTGTGCGACGTTCATGACGACTCCTGAATGTGGTACAACGCTCCTCGCAGTGAATGAACCGTGCGGTCGGCGGTGGTCAGAGTGATGCTCAGCGGAATGTCGGGCGCCAGGTGTGTCAGATCGATCTCGCCCACAGCCCATGACAGCCCGCTCCAGATCGCCTTATCGTATGCCACGGCGACGGGAACCGCCCGATCACCCTGTGCGGCTTCGATGCGCAGCAGGCGCGCCAACGACACGCCGTGCGGCGGCGCG
>DAOTWI010000115.1:0-7254 GCA_034436075.1 Roseiflexus sp. | reverse complement strand
CGGCTGGCGCCGCCGCAGGCGCAGCGCCGCATCCTGCCGCTATCAGTGCGAACACGAGCATCAACATGACAACCAGGCGATGCATGGTCATGCCTCCCAGGTAATCAACAGGCGTTCAATCAACAGAGCGATCAGGAACAGGATCAGCGTGATGCCTGCCAGCACGGTCAACGCCACAAACATGAGCGGCGTATCGAACAGCCCGCGCGCAATGTTGATCAGCGCGCCAAGCCCATCGCGCCCGCCGACAAACTCACCGACGACCGCGCCGGTCGTTGCCAGCGCCAACCCGGCTTTGACGCCGCCAAAGATGCCCGACAGCGCCAGCGGCAATTCCACATAGCGCAGCAGGTGCCAGCGGTTCGCGCCACTGATCCGCGCCATATCGATCAACTCGCGCGTAACGTTGCGGAAGGCGACGATGGTGGCGCTCAGGATCGGAAAGAAGGTCACGAGCGTCGCCACCAGCACGCGCGACTCAAGCCCCACGCCGACCCACAGCACAATCAGCGGCGCAACCGCCACGATCGGCACTGCCTGACTGGCGGCGAGCAGCGGGGTCAGCACACGATCAAAGGCGCGCACCTGCGCCAGCACGTAGCCAAGCGACAGGCTGATCGCCAGCGCGATGCCGAAGCCGCTCAGTGCTGCGGATAAGGTGACGGCGATGTGGCGCGGCAGCGTTTCGCCGGCAAGTTCCGTCGCCAGGCGCTGAAACACAAGCGTCGGCGCCGGAAGAATGAACGGCGGGTAGTTCCGCACCGTCACCAGAGTCTGCCAGCCGATCAGGAGGACAACTACCGCCAGCGTCAGGCTCAACCAGACCGGCAGGCGGAGCGATATGCGTCGCGGCGCCGCGCTGTCGATGCGCAACGCCCGTTTGGATTGCAGCGGCAGATGTTGTTCGTTGACCATGAGACACCTCGCACATCACGCGAGGCAGGGGTGGGAGAAGAAGACAGGAGCAGGCTGCCGCGCACAGGCCAGCGCCTGCGCCGGCGGCAGGCTGGCTGTGCAACGAAACAAAAATCCCGAAGCCGTGCGGCTTCGGGGCATTGTTGCAGCGAACAGGACGTGTACGCCATGCGCAACGCCTGGTGGCTTACCCTCAGCCAGAGACGCCGGTTACGCGCGCATAACCGAGATCACTGCCGGGCGACTGCCATGCTCGCCGATCTTCTCCCATCCGGACTGTAACCGTCGGCGCCGGCTTTGCACCGGTCTCCTGCCTTGCGGCTCGCGGGCTGGTGCAGCATGCTGCACATCACCGCCGATCGGGAATTTCACCCTGCCCCGAAGATCGTGCTATTAGGATAGCAGCGTTAATCATCGTTGTCAAGAAATCCTGCGGAAAGGTTTCACAACCAACGTCCGCGTCTGCGCGCCGCCGTCAGGCATGGGTGCGGGCATGATTTGTCAGGAAACGACGCTGCGGCTGCCAGCGATTGAAATCGCCCCTGATGGGTCTGCGGCCAACCGTCCGCCTACGCGGACGGGAATGGCGGCGTCCACGCAGGTGGATGCCCGGCGGAACGACTGCCCGGCGCGACTTCAGTCGCCAGCTGAGGCGTATCGCAGCAGGGACGCCCTTTCTTGCTGCCTGACAATTCATGACTGGACTCGTCAGGCATGGGCTGCGCGCTGCTGATAGAGACACGTCAGCGCCGCGCCAATCGCCTGCGACAGGTCGCCCAATGCTGCCGGAACGATCGTCAAAAAGCCGCGTTGCGGCGACCAGAGATAGGCATCGGCTGTTTCGTGCACGATGCGCAGGTAGCGCTCGCGGAATGCCGCGGTCGTCGCTTCCGGGTCCATCAACCCGCCGCCAACGACGACATACTGCATATCGAGCGCCATTGCCAGGGTCGCTACCAGCAACCCCAGCGCACGCGCCTGAAAATCGAAAATCTCGAGCGCCAGCGGGTCGCCGTGCTGCGCCAGCCCGCGCAGGCGAAACGCGCGCTCGCGCATACTGAGCGTCGAGGTCGCCAGGTCGTGATCCGGGAAGCGCGGCAGGCGCTCTTCCAGCAGATAGGGCAAGCCAGAGAGCGTGGTGTAGACCTCGAAGCACCCCCACGTCCGGCCGCAGCCACAGGGGTAGGGGCGGGCATCGAGCAGATGCAGCGGGGCAGGCATATGCCCGCCTTCCATACCGTTCAACGAGTCGCCATCAAGCGGCAGACCATCGCGCCCGACATAGGCGCACCCCAATCCAGTTCCCGGCGCGACCATCACCACCGTCGCATTACTCTTCCCGCGCGCGTGCTGCGCTTCGGCGACCCCGCCCATATTGCCGTCGTTGCCGAACGCCAGCGGGATCGGGCGACCGGCGCGCTCTTCCAGTGCGGCGCTGAAGGCGCCATAGAGATCGAACCCGGCGAAACTCTCGGGCAGGTTCGGCGAGCGACCGAGAACGCCGAACCGCTCATACGGACCCGGAATGGCGAGACCGACGCCGCGCACCTGATCCCACTCCAGCCCATGCTGCGCCAGATAGTCGGTGATCGCCGCGACCCATCCGCGCGCCACTGCTGCCGGACCGTTCACCGAACCGGTTGGTCGCTGCAACAGGTGGGTGGAAATAACCGTCCCATCATCCCAGACCCCGCCAACTTTCGAGGTGGTGGCGCCGCCGTCGGCGCCAATGTAGACATACCGTTTCGCACTCATAGTTAACCCGGCTTTCCTGTGGACTGCGAAAAACAGGATGCACCATTGTAGCCGGTCATGAAGAGATGTCAAAACAAAACCGGCGTGCTGCGTGCTATACTTGAGCCAGTGCGCTTCGCTTCGGATGGAGGGTCTCTTGAACGCACGCTGTCCATTCTGCGGCGCAACGGTTACGCCGCGATCACGGTTTTGCCCGACGTGTGGGCGGGCGTTGCCTCAGTCGCCGCCGTCGCAACGCACGGCATCGCCGCCAGCAGACACTGATGATCCGCCAATCGAAGGGGCGCTGGCGAACGGCAAACGGTTGCAGATCAGCGGTGATGCGCTCGATCTCCGCGAATTGATAAACGTGGTAGAATCGAGCGTACGATGGTGGCAGCGCGGGCTCAACAGCAGCGATGCCGTCACGCGTGAGCAGGCGGCGCGCGCGATTGACGAACTGTCGCAGATTATGCGCAGCCTTTCGCAGCAACTGGCGCAGGGGCGCACAACCATCCGCATGACCAGGCGATTGCCCGCGCTGCGCACGTTCGACGTCGCCTGCCCGTCGTGCGGCAGCGGCAATCGGACGAATGCGCGATTTTGTCAGCGGTGCGGCGCCTTGCTGCATGCCGCGCCACGGTATGGAGTCGGACCTGTGCAATCACGCGCTCTCACTTTCCAGATCGTTGCGCGCACCGATATCGGTCGGGTGCGCCAGCAAAACCAGGATGCAGTGTACACCGGCGAGATTGATCTGCCTGGCCAGCAGAAAGCGCACCTCTGCCTGGTCGCAGACGGCATGGGGGGTGCGGCGGCGGGAGAGTACGCCAGCCGTCTTGCCGCTGACGTGAGTCGCGCCTATCTCGAACGGGAGTCAGCCAACCACCCGCCGCTGACCGATGAGGCGTGGCAGGCATTGTTGCGCGACGCCGTGCGCGCCGCCAATCGCCGGATCTATGACGCAGCGCACGCCGATACGGCGCGCCGCGGGATGGGAACAACCCTCACAATAGCCCTGCTCGTCGGCGACCGGCTGCATATCGCATCAGTCGGCGATTCGCGTGCGTACCTGTTGAACCTGAGCGGCGTGACCGACGATGGATCGCCTGCCGCACAGCTCACATCCGACCATAGCCTGGTGGCGCGCCTGGTTGACATCGGTCAGTTGACGCCAGAACAGGCGCGCACCCATCCGCAGCGCAACATTCTGTACCGTTCCATCGGAACCGACCCGTCAGTGGATGTCGATACCCGTTCCGAGGCGCTCGAACCGGGTGATATCGTGCTGCTCTGCTCTGATGGGCTGGTCAACCATGTCAACGACGAGGAAATGGCTCAGATTGCTCTGGGTGAACCAGACCTTGATCGTGCGGCGACTCGCCTGATCAGCATGGCAAATGAGCGCGGCGGGCGAGATAACATCAGTGTGGTCATGGTGCGTGTCGAGGGCGGAATACGGTCGTCGTTCACATGATGGCTTGCATACAATCATAGCGTGCATATGCCTCGTATTTGCCAGTCGTGCGGCGCACTCAACCGTGACAACGCTCGCTACTGCCTGCGCTGCGCTCAACCGCTCGCCGCCGAACGCTCGTCGTCTGATGATCAAACCTGGCTGGCGGCGCAATTGCTTGCTGTTCCCGCCAGTCCTTTTCCGACGGTATCTGCGGCGTCTGAGCACGCTGCGCCGTCCCGCGACACGCCATCAACGTCTCCGCCGGTTCCTGTGTCTCCGACGCACTGCAATGAGGAGCATGCCATGGATGCGCCGTCTGCCGCTCCAGAAACACCTGTGCTGTTTGCCGGTCGCTACGAAATCGTCGCTGCATCCGACGCCATGGTCGAAGCGCTTGATCGCCAGCCATGGCGGCGATGCTGGTCGTGCGATACAACGCTCAACGAGCCGGGGGAAGCGTACTGCACCCAGTGCGGCGCAGCACTCGACGGTCGTCGCTACCGCGGGCAGATTACAACGGGAGCGCCAGGCGGTCTGGCGCTCGTTCCTCAGATACCAGACTCCGCAGCGCTTGCCTTTCTTCCCCCAATCTGGGATCAGGTGAGCGACGGCGATCAAACTCTGACGCTCACTCCCGCGACCCCGCCGACGCCGCTCACGCTTCCGCTCAGTGAACTCGAAGCGCTCGTCATCGGGCGCGATCTGGCGCGCCTGATGACCCTGCTGCACGCACAGGGGTTTGCGACTGGCGCCATCGAGCCGGACGATCTGGAGATCACGCCAGCCCACGCGACGCGCCTGCGGAATGCGCGCAGTTTGCACCGCATCGAAGGAGAAGACGCGACCGCTGATCTGCTCCACCTGGCGACGCTGCTCGAAGCGTTGACAGCGACTCCGCGCACCACCCGGCGCCTCGATGAGGAAGAGATAACGCTGGATGCGGCGCCAACCATCGCCGATGTGCTGCGCGAGATTCGCACCGGGCGCGTGACCGATCCTGCCGAACTGGCGCAACGGTTCGACCTCATCATTGCGTACCACACCGCGCCGACGCCGCTGCGGGTGCGGTCTGGCGCCGCCACCGACACCGGCAGGGTGCGCGATCTGAACGAGGACAGTTTGCTGGCGCTCGATCTGCGCCTGATCCGCCGCAATCAACCGCGCGCCTGGAGCCTGTTCATCGTTGCCGACGGCATGGGCGGTCATAGCGCCGGCGAGGTGGCGTCGGATCTGGCGCTCCGCGGCGCGCTGGAGGTTGTGCAACGCGAGTATCTGGCGCCGACGGTCGATGCCGATGTGCAAGATCAGGAGGAAACCCTCCGCGACGTTGCACGCCGCGCTGTGCTTCAGGCGAATGAGTACGTGGTGCGTGAGGCGCGCAATCGTGGAAATGACATGGGCACGACCATGACCCTGGCGCTGGTTGCCGGTGATCGCGCCATTATCGGCAACGTTGGCGACAGTCGCACGTATCTGTTACGGGAGGGAAAACTCCGGCGCGTCAGCCGCGACCACTCGCTGGTGCAGCGACTGGTCGATCTTGGGCAGATTAAGCCAGACGAGGTCTATACCCACCCGCAGCGCAATGCGGTGCTGCGTTCGCTAGGGGACAAACCCAATGTCGAGGTCGATGTCTTTGTCGAGCGGTTGCGTCCAGGGGATGCGCTCCTGCTCGCAAGCGACGGGTTGTGGGAGATGGTGCGCGACGAACGGATGGAACAGATTATTGCTGCGCATCCTGATCCGCAGGCGGCGTGCAAGGCGTTGATCGATGCAGCCAATGCCGCCGGCGGCGACGACAATATCACGGTCATTCTGGCATTCTTCGAGTCATACTGAGTCATTATGCGATGTCCAGTCTGTAACGCGCTCAATATTGACGGTGCACCGTTCTGCGCTGAATGCGGCACCCGATTAGCAGGCTCAACGACGCCTGCGGCGCCGTCTGCAACCGGCGCTCCGCCGCAGCAGACGGTTCTTCAGGGGCGTTACGTCATCGAGCAAAAACTGGGGCAAGGCGGCATGGGCTCGGTCTACCGCGCGCGTGACCTGCGCCTCAGCACCGTCGCCTGGGCGATCAAAGAGATGAGCCAGGCGCAGATCACCGGACCGCTGGAGCTGCAGGAGGCGCGGGCTGCGTTCCAGCGCGAAGCCGAACTGCTTGCCGGTCTCTCGCATCCGGGTCTGCCGAAGGTGGTCGATCATTTCGAGCAGGACGGCAAGGCATACCTGGTGATGGAATTCGTTCCCGGCGACTCGCTCCTCGCCGTTGCGCGGCGCGAGGGTCTGCCGTTGCCGTTGCCGCGCGTGCTCGACTGGGCGCGCCAGATCTGCGAGGTGCTGGACTATCTCCACCACCGGCCCACACCGATTATTTTCCGCGACCTGAAACCGGCAAATGTCATGTTGACGCCCGAAGGGCGCATCAAACTGGTCGACTTTGGCATCGCCCGCATCTTCAAACCCGGCAAAGACCGCGACACGCAGGCGTTTGGCACCCTGGGATACAGCGCCCCTGAACAGTATGGGCAGAGCCAGACCGATCCGCGCGCCGACATTTATTCGCTTGGCGTGCTGCTGCATCAGTTGTTGACCGGCTACGATCCGACGCGCACGCCGTTCCGGCTGCCGCCTGCCAGTCAGGTCAATCCTGCAATCCCGCAGCACATCTCCGATGCCATCGCGCGCGCCGTCGATCCCGATCCCAATCTGCGCTTCCCCGATGTGCGCGCTTTCTACCAGGCATTAACAGGGCAGCAACAGGTCATTCTTCAGACAGGCGCGCAAACCGAGGCAGTGCAGCCCAGGATGGCAGTCGCCGGTTCATTCGGGCAAACAATGCCAGTCTCGTCGTCGATCTCCGGCGGCGTGTCAGCGCAGGCGCCGCCCGCGCCCCTGCCGACGACTGGCGTCGCCAACGCCGGGCGATGGATCGGCATCATCAGCGTGCTGATCATGGGGTTTGCTGCGATCCTCGTCGCCATTAGCGCCGCGACGACCGGCACCGACAGCGAACTGGCTGGCGTTGGTTATTTGATCGCGTTCCTGCCGTTCGCCACCGGTCCAATCGCCTTCCTGCTCGGATTGATTGCGCTGCTCTCTCCCGCGACGCAACAGACGGTCATGGGACGACAGCACGCGATCAT